>DATDQL010000057.1:0-3530 GCA_035292305.1 Thermoplasmatota archaeon | reverse complement strand
CCCGCCGTGCCGCGCAGCGGCGCGGCAGGGCACGAGCGGAGCGTCCGCGCGGAACGCGGACGCCCGAGCGAAGGGAGGGCGTAGGGAATGGCATTGCTCGAGATCAAGAACCTGCATGCACGCGTCGCGGGGACCGAGATCCTCCGCGGCGTCGACCTCACCGTCGAGGCCGGCGAAGTCCACGCCATCATGGGGCCGAACGGCTCCGGCAAGAGCACTCTCGCGCAGGTACTCGCGGGCCGCGACACGTACGCGGTCACGGACGGAACGGTGCGCTACAAAGGCCAGGACCTCCTCGCGATGCCGCCCGAGGATCGCGCTCGCGACGGCGTCTTCCTCGCGTTCCAGTACCCGGTCGAGATCCCCGGGGTCGGCAACGCGTACTTCCTGAAGGCCGCGCTGAACGCGATCCGGAAGCACAAGGGCATGGAAGAGCTCGACGCCGTCGAGTTCCTGGAGCTCGTCCGCAGCAGGATGAAGCTCCTCGACATGGACGACACGATGCTCTCGAGATCGCTGAACGAAGGCTTCTCCGGCGGCGAGAAGAAGCGCAACGAGGTCTTCCAGATGGCCGTCCTCGAGCCCACGCTCGCGGTCCTCGACGAGACGGATTCGGGCCTCGACATCGACGCGCTCCGGATCGTCGCCGGCGGTGTGAACGCGCTCCGCGCCCCCGACCGCGCGATGATCGTCGTCACGCACTACCAGCGTCTCCTGAACTACATCGTGCCGGACCGCGTCCACGTCCTCGTCGACGGACGCATCGTGAAGTCCGGCGACAAGGACCTCGCCCTGGAGCTCGAACGCGAAGGCTACAAGTGGGCAGAGGCTGCGGCTCCTTGACGGCAAACACGAAGGTCGCGACCGATCCCGAAGGCCCGCTCACCGCGTTCGCTCGCGTCGAGCCGGACCTTCCCGGGGAAGGGCTCCGCTCCCGGCGCACGGCCGCGCTCGACCGGTTCCACGCGCAAGGCTGGCCCACGGCGAAGGACGACGCGTGGAAGCGTACCGACATCTCGCCCATCCGCAAGCTCGCCTTCCGGCCCGCGACCACGACGTCGCGCGTCGCCGACGAGGTGCTGCGACGTCATTCCTTCCGTGCCGCCGGCTTCGCGGAGCTCGTCCTCGTCGACGGCCACCTCGCGCCGGAGCGGTCGCGCCTCGATGCGCTGCCCGCCGGCGTGCACGTCTCGGGCCTCGCCGAGGCGCTCGCGAAGGACCCCTCCTGCGAGGGCCGCGTCGGCGCGGTCGCGAAAGGGGCGGACGCGTTCGGCGCGCTCAACGAGGCCTTCTTCTCCGACGGCGCCTACGTCGAGGTCGATCGCTCGACCGCCGTCCCCACGCCGATCCACGTCCTCCACGTCCAGACCGGCGGCGCCACCGTATCGTTCCCCCGGACCCTCGTCGTCGCGGGCGAAGCGAGCGAGGTCTCCGTCGTCGAGAGCTACGTGTCCGCCGAGGCCGCGCCATACCTCACCGGGGCCGTGACCGAGATCGCGGCCGCCGACGGCGCCGTCGTGCACCACCACCGGCTGCAGCGGGAGAGCGAACAGGCGCATCACGTCCACCAGCTCCACACCCTGCAAGGCCGCTCTTCGAGCGTGGTGTCGCGCGTGCTCTCCCTCGGCGGCGCCATCGTGCGCAACGAGGTCTCTTCCGTCTTCGCCGGCGAGGGGGGCGAGCTCCTCCTCGACGGCCTCTTCGTCGCGCACGGCACGCAGCACATGGACAACCACACGCGCATCGATCACGCGGTCCCCCGCTGCTCGAGCCGCGAGCTCTACAAGGGCATCCTCGACGGCAAGAGCCGGGGCGTCTTCGACGGACTCATCCTCGTGCGAAAGGACGCGCAGAAGACGGACGCCAAGCAGACGAACAAGAACCTGCTGCTCTCCGACGAGGCCCTCGTCGACAGCAACCCGCAACTCGAGATCTTCGCCGACGACGTCAAGTGCACGCACGGTTCGACCATCGGTCAGCTCGACGAGGAGGCGATGTTCTACATGCGCGCGCGCGGGATCGGTCCCGCGGCCGCGAAGAGCATGCTCACGTACGCGTTCGCGACCGACGTCACGTCGCGCGTGAAGATCCCGGCGCTTCGCGAGCGCGTCGACGCGCTCGTCGTCGAGCGCCTCCCCGAAGCGAAGGCCGTGGAGGTGTTCGCGTGAGCGAGGCTTACGACCTGTATCAGCAGGTCATCCTCGACCACAACCGCGCGCCGCGCAACTACCGCGATCTCCCTTCGGCCGACCGCAAGGCCGAGGGGCAGAACCCGCTCTGCGGCGACGAGGTCACGGTGTACCTCGCCCTCGAGGGCGAGGTCATCAAGGACGTCGCGTTCCAGGGCCGCGGTTGCGCCATCAGCAAGGCTTCCGCGTCGCTCATGACCTCGGTCGTCAAGGGGAAGACGAGGACGGAAGCCGAGGCGCTCTTCCACGACTTCCGCGGCATGGTCACGCGGAAGCCCGGAGAGCCGGCGCCGGACGCGGCCAAGGTCGGGCGGCTCGCCGTCTTCGCGGGCGTCGCGGAATTCCCCGCGCGCGTGAAATGCGCGAGCCTCGCATGGCACACGCTTCACAGCGCGCTCACCGAGGGGCGGAAGGTGAGCACGGAATGACCGCGCCCGAGCCCAGCGGCCGCGCCACCGAGTCCGTTCAAGGAGACATCCTGCCCGGCGCGACGGAAGCGGCGACCGAGCTCTCCGAGGGCGAGGTCGGTCGCATCTACGGAGACATCCTCGACGCGCTCCACCACGTGTACGATCCCGAGATCCCCATCAACATCTACGAGGTCGGGCTCATCTACGGCGTCAAGGTGCGTCCAGACGGTTTCGTGCACATCCGGATGACGCTGACGTCGCCCAGTTGCCCCGCGGCGCAGATCCTGCCGATCGAGGTCGATTCGGCCGCGCGCGCGATCCGCGGCGTGAAGGACGTCAAGGTGGACATCGTCTGGGAACCCACGTGGACGCCCGCGATGATGACCGAGGCCGCGCGGCTGTCGCTCGGGCTCCTTTGACCCTCGGTTCATGAGGTAGGGCCGCCTAACGGCCTTCGTGTCCGAGCTCATCGCCTACGTCGGCAGCGCGATCCTCGCGGTCGCGACGGTGCCCCAAGCCGTGCGGCTCTTCCGCGAGGGCCACGCCGACTCGTTCGGTTGGCCGTTCGTCGTGCTCAACGCGGCAGGCATCTCGTTCCTCCTCGCGCGCGCCGTCGAGATCGGCGAGGCCGCGTTCGTCCTCGTGAACCTCATGGGCGTCGCGTTCTGGGGGTACGCGACGGTGCTGAAGACGCGTTCGGCGCTGCGTTCACGGACGCACCGGACGATCGTGCCGCAGGCTCCGCCGGCGCGCGAGGCTGAGGTCCTTCCATCGAGGCGGCCGTGAGACCTCTCGGAGGTTCAGAGCACCCCTTCGTCCGCGAGCAGCGCCCGCACGCGACGCTCGATCTCGTCCCGGATGCGACGGAACGCGTCGAGGTCCTTCCCCTTCGGGTCTTCGAGCGCCCAATCCGCCATGCGCTTCCCGAGGA
>DATDQL010000056.1:0-3281 GCA_035292305.1 Thermoplasmatota archaeon | reverse complement strand
CGCGGGCCCGGGGCCCGCGCGCTTGCCGTAGTCCGGGTTGTCGTGGTACTCGTCGACGTACTCCTGACCGGAGAGCTTCTGGACGCTGCGCATGACCTCGTCCGTCACGTCCCGTGTCACCTTGCGGTCGTCGGCGTCCGACGGACCGAACTGCGGGAACGCGAGCGGGGGTCCGAAGCGCACCGTCACGGGGATTCCGAGCTTCGGGAGGTTCCTGCCCTTCGGGAGGACCTTCTCCGTGTCGATGCACGCGACGGGCACGACGGGCGCGCCGGTCGTGAGCGCGAGCCGCGCGACGCCGGTGCGGCCGCGGTGGAGCTTCCCGTCCGTCGAGCGCGTGCCTTCCGGGTAGATGCAGAAGGCCTTGCCTTCGCGCAGGACCTCGAGGGATCGCTGGAACGCGACCTGGTCGCCCTCGCCGCGCTTGAGCGGGATGACGCCGAGGTTCGTGAAGAACCACTTCTGGAACGCGTTGTCGAAGTGCTGCGCCTTCGAGATGAAGTAGATCTGGCGGTCGAGGACGGCGCCGGTCACGTAGTGGTCGAGGTAGGAGAGGTGGTTCGACGCGAGGATGACGGGTCCGGTCGCGGGGACGTGCTCGCGTCCCTCTGCGACGACGCGGAAGACGCCTCGGATCGGCGCCGCGAGGACGACCTGGCTGACGCGGTAGAACGTCTCTCCCATGCCGTCCGAGGGAGGTCGGCCCCCCCGCTTGAAACCCTCGCATCCCGCGTGGGATGCGCGCGCCCGGACCCCTTATGGCGCCGTGGTCATTGCGGCCGCGTGCGCCCCCACGAGTTCACCGTGGAGGAGGCGAACGCGCTCCTCCCGCGGCTCCGCGAGATCCTCCCCGTGCTCCGCGAGGCCGCGCACCAGTCGCGCTTCCTCGCCGAGCAGCTCGCCGACCTGCGCCGCATGACGGGCGCGGCCGTCGACGATCCCGCCTCGGAGGCGCACAAGGAGGCGCAGCGCCTCGTGGACGCCTCCGAGGAGCAGGCGATCCGGGTCCGCGCGGCCGCGGCGGAGCTGCAGGCCCTCGGCGTCGAGATCAAGGACCCCGTACTCGGCCTCGTCGATTTCTACGGGCGCCGCGAGGGCGAGCTCGTGTACCTGTGCTGGCGCGAGGACGAAGCCCGCGTGGAGCACTGGCATCCGCTCGTCGGTGGGTTCACGGCGCGGAAGCGGCTCTGAACGGCATCCGGCGAGGAGGTTTATCCGCGCGCCCGCCCGACTCCTGTGGCGATGCGGTTCGCGGCCCTCGAGCGGTTCCTGCCCGGCCTCACCGAGGCGGACCTCCGGCTCGATCTCGAATCGCTTCTGCGCGCCGCGCGCGAGGTCGGCGTGCGGCCGGTCGAGGTGGACGTCGACCGGGAGAGCGGGCGAGCGGTCGGCCTCTTCGTCGCCTCAGGCCCGGAGCACGTCCGTGCCGCGCACGAGCGGGCCGGGGTCGCGTGCGACGAGGTGCTCGAGGTCGAGCGGTGGTGGGCGGACCTCGTGGTGCCGCATCGGACTTAGGCCGCGCGCGGCGCAAGGCGATACAAACCACCAAGGCACCAAGATACCAAGACGGCGTCGTATCCCTTGGTGGCTTGGTGTCTTGGTGGTTCCATCGGAGAGGCGCGAGGGGGCCTACGGATCGCGATCGAACGTGACCCCGAACGCCTCCGCGTACGCGTCCACGAGCAGCTCCACGAGCTTCTCGCGTCCCGGGTCCGCGCGCTCCTCGCGGAGGCTCGTCACCTTCGCGCGCACGGCCTCGGGATCCGCGCGCAGCAGCCGCGCCATGCGCCGCTCGTCGCGCTCGACGATCACGGTCCCGTGCTGCAGTACCGCGCGGTCCGTGCGACGCTGCGCCCCGCCGCTGACCTTGCGGCCCCCTACGAGGACGTTCGTCCCCTGCCGCCGAAGGTAGCACAGGGCGTCCGCGCGCTCGTCGCCCATGTGCTCGACCGTCGCGTCGAGCCCGAGGCGGCGGAGCGCGCCGACCACTCCTCCGCTCATGTAAGCGAAGCTGCCGGGGATGTCGCGCGGGAGACCGGGGTGGTCGTGCGGGAGCACGACCGCGTACGTGAGCTCGGCCTCGTTGTGCAGGATGGCGCCGCCTCCGGTCGCGCGCGCGACGACCTCGACGCCGAGCTCGCGCACCGCGGCGCCGTCGACGACGTCCGGCCCCTGCGACCGGCCGAGGCTCACGGCCGCGGGTCGCCAACCGTAGAGGCGGAGCGCGGGCTCGGCGTGCTCGAGGAGCGCCTCGTCCCGGCGCATGTTCTCCGCGCCCCGCAGGTGGCCGTCGAGGACGAGCCGCACGTTGCGGGCGAGGCTCGCGCTCGGCATGAACGTTCCGGGCGCGGTCGGGGCGCCCGGCATGCCTCGAATACCGTCGCCTCAGTTAGCCACGAAGTAGTTCGCGGCGACCGACGACGCGTCGCTCACGACGCCGAGCGCCGACGCCACGAACTGGTGGTGGCCGGGCATGTTCGCGCCCGCGGCGTTGACCGGGAGCGAGAACGACACCGATCCGCTGGACCCGACGAGCGTCACCGAGCGGCGTTGTTCGCCGACCGGGAGCAGCCCGCCGATCGAGTAGGCCTCGCCGAGCTGAAGGAGCTGCCCGGCCGCGGGGGTGCCGTCCTTGTACGTCATCGTGACGCGGCCCGTGACGGGGGCCGTCACACCGTACGACTCCTCGTCGAAGGCGACCGCGACGACCACGGGGACGCGCACCGTCGCGGCGTTCTGGACCCTGCCCGAGATCGCGGAGGTGCCGACGAGGATGACCTGCGACTCGAGCGGCGCTGCGGTCGGTGTCGTCTTGATCGTCACCGTCGCCGCCTGACCCGGCGCGAGCGACACCGAGGTCGCCGAGAGCACGGGCGCCCACGAGGGGGCCGCGCTCGCCGCGAGGTCGATGACGTCCGGCACCTCGCCGACGTTGCGGACCTGGAAGCTCACCGTGACCGGCTTGCCGGGGCTCGTCTCGTAGAGCGTCGTGACGAGCGGCGTCACCGTGAACTGCCCGGCGCCGGCCGCTACGAAGATGCGGACCTGCTCAGCGTCGACGAGCTCGCCGTCGCTCGTGCGGAACGTCATCGCGTGCGTCCCGACCTGCGAGGAGGTCGGCTTCCACGAGAACGCGCCGGTGGCGGCGTTGAGCGTCGCGCCGGAGGGGAGGCCGGTCGCGGCGTACGTCAGAGCGTCGCCGTCGGGATCCGTCCCGTGGACGGCGAAGGCGATCGTCTGGCTCGACAGGACCGACTTGTCCCCGACGAGGCCGAGGACCG
>DATDQL010000055.1:0-2396 GCA_035292305.1 Thermoplasmatota archaeon | reverse complement strand
CTTCGCGCGCGCAAGGGCGACGCGATGACGCGGGAGGAGCCGGGCTACGACCTGTACGACGACACAGGGCTCGTGGTGCTCCGGCTTCGGGCGCTCGGGGCGATCCGCGGCCGCGTCGTCGATCTCGCGAGCGCGCCGGTCGCAGGCGCCAGCGTGCACCTCGTGCCGCCGCCGCGGGAGTACGGGCGACACGGCTGGAACGACGTGCGCTCCGTCCGCGACGTGCGAGCGACGACCGCCGCCGACGGGACGTTCGCGCTCGCGGCGCTCCCGGAGGTGTACGGCGTTCTCGTCACGCATCCGGGATACGTCGCGTTCCACGCCCCTCGCGTCCTCGCGCCGCGCGAAGGGTGGACGATCCGGCTGTCGTCGGGCCGTGCGCTGGAGGGAGTCGTCGAGGCGGACGGGCACCCCGCGCCGCGCGTGCACGTGCGTCTCGTGCCCACCGACGGCCACGCGGCGCCGCAGGAGGCGCTGACCGACGACGCCGGGAAGTTCGTGTTCGGCCACGCTGCGCTCGACCGGCCGTTCCATATCTTCGCGGACGGCGGCCGCCTCGGCACCGCGCTCCTCCGCGACGTCGAGTGGCGCGGCGAGCCGGTCCGCGTCGCGCTCGACCCCGTCTCCGACGTGAGCGGGCGCGTCGTCCTTGAGGGCGGGACCCCGGTCGGCGGCGTGCGGGTCCACACGTGGGAGTTCAGGGTGCAGACGGAGACCACGGTCTACGTCCGTGGTTACCGCGAGGCGGTGAGCGGGCCCGACGGGCGATTCGAACTTGAGGGCGCGTCGCGCTGCCACGCGGTTTGGCTCGACCCCGCGGAGGACCGGTACGTGCTCGCGGGCACCAACCGCATCCAGCCCGACGGGGCCGAGACCGTGCTCAAGGTGACGCCGCTCCGGCGCCTGACCGTGCACGTCGTGGACAGGGAGGGCGCCCCGGTCGCAGGCGCCGCGATTCTCGACCGCGCCTTCACGGACGTGCAGGGGACTTGCCAGGTCTTCGCGCCCCAATACCTCTCCGAGCTCGTCGCGACCAAGCCGGGCTGGCGGGGCTCCGGCGTGATCCCGAAGGACGGGGACGTCGTCTCGATCGTGCTGACGCCGTCGGCGGCGCTCCGTGGCGTCGTCCGGGACAAGGCCGGTGCGCCGCTGTCCGGCGTGCGCGTGCAGTCCACGGACACGGTTCGCGAGCCGAACTTCGCGAGCCGATGGGGGATCAGGACGACGTTCACGGACTCGGGTGGAGCTTTCTCTTTCGACATCGCCGGCAACGCGTCGGACGAACGGCTCACCCTTGAATGCGCGGGGTTCGTCCCCGTGATCGCAACCGCGCGCGTCGGGGACGAGGTCAAGGAGTATGTCCTGGAACCTGGTGACGCGATCGCTGGGCGCGTCGTGGACGAGGAGGGGAACCCGATCGCGGGCGCGGCCGTCGAGTCACGGCGCGTCGTGACCTGGTCGCAGACGACGTGGACCGCGGCTGACGGCCGGTTCGTCCTCGACGATCTCGCCGCCGGCGAACGCCTGACGCTTCGCGCCTCCGGTTATGCATCGCGCGACATGGTAGAGGTCGATCCGGGCAAGCAGGGGGAGCAGGTCTTCGTTCTCGCGCGCGAGCTGGTCATCGCGGGCCAAGTCCTCAGGGGCGATGGCACGGCCGCGTACCCGGTGTCGGTGTCGGCTGAGGGCGAGACTCCGACGGTCCCCGGGATGGCCGCGGAGACGGATCGGGAGGGCCGGTTCCGCATCCACGCACTCTCGGCGGGCCGGTACACGTTGAGCGTGCACGCCTACCTCTACACCGGGAACAGGGAGCTTGCCGATGCCGAGTGGGAGCCCCTCGCGGGCGTCGTCGCGGGCACAACGGACGTCGTCCTCCGCCAGACGCCCCCGCAAGTCCTCGCCGGCGTGGTCGTGGACGAGAACGACCGGTCGCTGCGCGGCGCGCGGGTCAACCTGTTCCGGGCAGGCATCAACCCGTCCGAGTTCGTCAAGGGAGACTACGTGGACGAGCAGGGCCGCTTCCGGATCCCGGTACGCTCCGGCAAGTACGAGCTGCGCGTGAACCTCGCCGGCATGGCGTTCAAGAGGATCCGCGGCGTCGAGAGCGGCCGCGAGGACCTCGTCCTCCGCTTCGCGCCCGGTCAGGAGATCACGGGCCAGATCGGCTCGCCGGAGGGTTACGCGCCCGGCTCGGGGTCGGTCGAAGTTTCCTCCGACGACTTCCACGGCTACGCGGAGGTGGACCGATCCGGGGGGTTCGCGATCCGCGGCCTCCCGCCCGGGACGTACGAACTCAGGGGCGTCGGGGCCGCGCGCGGCGGCGGCCAGGCGATGCAGAGCACCGTCCGCGCGGCTGCCGGCGCCAGCGGCGTGCGGATCGAACTCGCGAAGAT
>DATDQL010000054.1:0-6106 GCA_035292305.1 Thermoplasmatota archaeon | reverse complement strand
CGAGGCCGGCCTCGCGCGCGTCCGCTCGAACCTCGTGAAGGGGGTCGAGAAGGGCAAGGTCACGACGGCCGAGCGCGACGCTGTGCTCGCCCGGCTTCGCGGGACGACGGACCTCGCGGCCGCGGTGCGCGACGCCGACCTCGTGGTCGAGGCGGTGCCCGAACGGCTCGACCTGAAGCGGGCCGTGTTCCGCGAGACGGATGCGGCCGCCCCTCGACGCGCGATCCTCGCGACGAACACGTCGTCGCTTCCCGTGTCGGAGATCGCGGCGTGCACGACGCGGCCGGAGCGCGTGCTCGGTCTGCACTTCTTCAATCCGCCGCACCTCATGAAGCTCCTCGAGGTCGTCACGCACGCGGGGCTCGACGCGGCGGTCCTCGAGGCGGCGGTCGCGTTCGCGCGCGCCGCGGGCAAGGAACCCATCGTCGTGAAGGACGCGCCGGGTTTCGCCACGAGCCGCCTCGGCGTCGCGATCGGCCTCGAGGCGATCCGGATGCTCGAGGAGGGCGTCGCGTCGGCCGAGGACATCGACAAGGCGATGACGCTCGGGTACAACCACCCGATGGGGCCGTTGCGCCTGACCGATCTGGTCGGTCTCGACGTGCGCCTCGGCATCGCCGAGCATCTCGCGCGCACGCTTGGACCGCGCTTCGAGCCGCCGGCGCTCCTGCGGCAGATGGTGAAGGAGGGCAGGCTCGGCCAGAAGACCGGGCGCGGGTTCTACACCTGGGAGGCCTCGCGGTGAGCCCGATCCCGCTCGATCCGAAGGATGCCGAGGGACCGGACCCCCGCGCTGGCGAGAGCGATCGTCTCCACCTCAAGCGCGAGATCGCGCGCCGCCTCGCCGCCGCGAAGGAAAGCGGGGGAGCCGGCGCAACGGCTGGCGCGGGCGGGGCCCCGGCTCGCTCCGAGGACGGCTGGACGCTCATCACGCGTCGCCTCTGCCTCATCAAGGACACCGGGCACGCCGGGACGCTCTGGGGCGGCACGATGATGTCGTGGATCGACGAGGCGGGCGCGATCTACGCCGGGCTCAAGGCCGCGAACGAGCGCATGGTCACGAAGCACTTCGGCGAGCTCGATTTCGTCGCGCCGGTGAAGCCGGGGGATTTCGTGGACTTCTACGGGCGCGTCATCCGTCCGGGGTCGTCCAGCTTGACGGTGGAGATCCGCGCGGTCGCGCGGAGGCCCGAGTCCGACGAAGAGTGGGAGGTCGTGACGGTCTCGGGCGTGTTCGTCGCGGTCGACGCGCACCTGCGGAAAACGAGGTTGCGCCTGAAGGGAGGATGAAACAGGGGCCGAAGGCCCCTGCCGTAGCGCCGCGAAGCGGCAGCCTTCGAGGGGCCGGAGGCCCCTCCGCGGCGCGCAGCGCGCCCGACGGCCGCGGGTCGAAGACCCGCGGAGTGCGGAGGTCGTGACGGTGTCGGGTGTGTTCGTCGCGGTGGACGCGCACCTGCGCAAGACGCGGCTGCGGCTCAAGGGCGATTGATCCGCGAGGGTTCACCGTGTCCTCGCCCGCGCGGCGACGTCCTGGACGACGCGCCACGAGCGGGTCGTCGCCTTCGTGCCGAACGCGCGCTCAAGGGCGAGGGTGGGGTCCCGGAACCGACCGCCTTCGATCGTGAGGAGGCTGAAGACGTCGCGTCCGGCGCTGCCGAGGAACTCGGGATCGCCGGGACGGGTGGCGGGGGGGAGTGCGCCGACGCGGCCGTCCGCGAGGAACGTCACGAACCGCCGCGGCGTCTTCGGGGACTCCGAGTCGAACGGCGCTGCGCGGACCGTCCTCGCGAGTTCCGCGGGGGTCCGGAGGATCGCGACGACGTCCTTCCTGAGCCTCCTCCGCAGGGCGGTCTCGATGGCCGCACGGGTCTCGGCCTTCGGCGGCTCGGCGTCGAAGATGACGTTCCCGCTCGCGCCATGGGTCGAGACGCCCTCGAGGCCGATCCGGGCGAGGAGCCGGCGCAGCTCGTCCATGGTGAGGACGTTTTGACCGACCACGTTCACGGCGCGGAGAAACGCAACGTAGCGTGCCACGCGCGAGGACCGTCGCGGCGGGGCTTGAGCGTTCGGTCGCGTCAGGGGCGTCGCCGCGCGGCGAGCGCCGCGACGCCGCCGATCGCCGCGACGGCGGCGACCGCGCCGACGCCTGGGACGCTGACCTTCGGTAGGCCGGGGATGCCGCCGTCGCAGCTCGCCTTGTTCACGCCGACCTGCGTGAAGCTGTACAGGTCGGCAGGATCGCCGTTGTTCATCAGGATGCGTTGCCAACGGTAGTTGAACGGCTGGACGAGCGCGCCGAACTGGTACAATCCTCGTTCGCACGAGTCGACCTTGCCGGACAGGCGAAGCTCCGTGCCCGCTGGGGGCATGTCCGCGACGTCGACGAAGAGCTTCACGTTGCGCGGCGTGTCCTCGCGCTTGTAGAGCGTGATCTCCTTCCCGTCCCCGGTCGTCAGCCGGACGTTGCTGAACTTGAACGGCGTGCCGTCGCCGAGGAACGAGATGAGGAAGTACGCCGCGTCGCGGTCGTCGTACAGGTGATGGAGCACGATGCGGGCCTGCACCGGCACTGGCGAGCCGGCCATCGGCTCCTGGAACTTCATGCAGATGCTGCCGAACTCGTTGTCCTCCCCGTGCCAGTCCTTGTCGCCGCAGCGCGCGTTCATGACCGTGGTCTCTCCCGCGGCGGTAGGGACCGCCGAGAGGGCGAGGAGCAGGAGCGCCGCCACGACGGCGGGTGCGAGGAACGTCGGTACACGCATGGTTGCCACCGGGAGCGGGCGGCCGTCCGGGAGAACCCCGAATAGGTTTCTGGGACGGTGGGCGAAGACCGCCGGCGAGATGGGTGTACCATACCGCTCAAGGAGGTTACCGAGGAAAGAACCGACCTTCGGATGCGGTGATCCATGACGGCCCACAAGCTCCTCGCTCAGGAAGAGATCCTCGACAACGAGCTGCGGGCTCGGATCATGGACCATCTGCAGCGCAAGCCTGGCGCGTACCTCGGTGGCATCGGCCGCGAGCTGTCGATCCCGACGTCGACGCTGAAGTACCACCTCAACATCCTCGCGTCGTTCGCCTACGTGACCGCGGTGAAGAAAGGGAGGTGCCGCCACTTCTTCCCGATGAAGCAGCGGATGAGCGACCTCGAGAAGAAGATGTACGCCGCGATCGAGCACGGACCGACGCGGCGCATCGTGGCCATCATCCGTCAGCACCCGGGCATCACGCAGGGGGGTCTCGTGGCCGAGACGGGCCTCTCGCAGAGCACGGTCGCCTGGCACATGGCGAAGCTCGAGCAGATGAACCTCATCCGCAGCCACCGCGACGGGGTGAAGGAATACTACCTCCGGAGCGACTTCGGCCTCGTCCTCGAGCGAGCCGAACGAGGCCTGCCTCCGGTCGCGGCGGATCCCGGTCTCGCACGTCTCGATGGGAGAGACGGCGCGGAAGGGCCGATCTCCGCGCCCCCGACGCCCCGTGCGCTCGTCCCTTGAGGTGTCCGATGCGTTCCGCGCAAGCCCTGTTAGGAAAGCTCGTCATCTCCGGCACCGGAGAGCCGATCGGCCGTGTCGTGGGCATGGAGGTCGACGAGACCGACCGACCGTTTGCCGTGCGCGTCCGCGAGCACGGGCCCGGAGACGCACGCTTCCGCGTCGTCGAGCTCGAGCACGTGCACGCTGTGGACGGCGACAGGATCCGCTGCAAGGGTCCACGACAGGGCTATCACATCACGCGCCTCGGGCCCCCATCCGTGACGGCGCCGCCGTCCTTCCCGCACGCGTCCCGCGCTTCGCACGGCGTACCAGCGCCCTGAAGCGGCGGAGCTTCCCTCGACGACGACATGGTCCGGGACGTCGTGGCGCCGGCCGCGAGCGGGACGCTGTTCCTCGCGGTCGCTCTCGTGGGCGCGGTCGTCGTCCTGACGGGCGCCCTCGTCTCGGAATGGGTAGCCTCGGGCGCGGGCGTCCTGGCCTTCGCCGCCGGCGCAGCGGGCGCGGTGCTTGCCCGGGCGCAAGCGCGGGCGGTCCTTCGACGGGAAGGCCTCGTCGCCGAGGTCGAGGCCGAGGTCCAGCGGCTGGACGGAGAGATCACGCGGCTGTCCGCCGCGCTCGCGCGAGCCGAAGACCGGCTCCGCACCGAAAGCGAGGTCGTGAAGGAGCTCGCGAAGGAGGAGCGCGCCGCGCGCGAGATCATGGCGCGCCGCACGGACCGGCACCGCGACACGCTGGAGCGACTCGAGGCGCGCCTCGCATCGCTCGAGGAAGCCGTCGGGCGGGAGCAGGTGAAGGTCGAGTTGCGACGCTGACGCGCGTCACACGCGCAGCTTGGGCGCCGCCGCGCGCGGACGGAACCGGCTCGTGAAGTGGCGCAAGATCGGGGCCTCGAGCTCGAACTCGAGACCTTGCACGCCCTCGCGTCGAGCCCACACGGCCTCCGCGATCTCGGCGACCCACGCGAGATGCGTGTTCGAGTACGCGCGGCGCGGCACCGCGAACCGCACGAGGTCGGGCCCGTCGAAGCGGTCCTTGCCCGTCGCGGGGTCGCGGCCGGCCATGACCCCGCCGATCTCGACGGTGCGCACGCCGCCTTCGCGGTACAGTTCGACGACGAGCGCCTGGCCCGGCCACTCGGCGCGCCCGAGGTGCGGGAGGAACCGGTTCGCGTCGACGTAGACGGCGTGCCCGCCGGCGGGGCGCATCACCGGAAGGCCGAGCCCGGCCATGCGGTCCGCGAGCGCGCGGACCTGGTGCACGCGGTGCGTGAGGTAGCGCTCGTCGAGGGCCTCGCGCAGACCGACCGCCATCGCCGCAAGGTCGCGGCCGGCGAGGCCGCCGTACGTCACGAAGCCCTCGTAGAGCACCGCGTACGGCACGCACCGGTCGTACCACGCCCGCTCCCGGAACGCGAGGATGCCGCCGATGTTCGTGAGCGCGTCCTTCTTCCCGCTCATCGCGACGGCGTCGGCGAGGTCCGCGAACGCCCGGGCGATGGCCGCGACGCTCCATGCCGCGACTTCCTTCTCGCGCTCCTTCACGAGGAACGCGTTCTCCGCGTGCCGCGCGGCGTCGAGGATGAGCGGCACGCCGTGGCGGTCGCACATCTCCCGGACGTCGCGCGCGTTCGCGAGGCTCACCGGCTGCCCCCCCGCGGTGTTGCACGTTATCGTGAGGAGCACGTACGGGACGTGTCCGGCGTGCTCGCGGAGCGCGGCGTCGAGGCGCCGGAGATCCACGTTCCCCTTGAATGGCTCGTCGGCTTCGAGGTCCTTCGCGGCGTCGACCGTGCAGTCGAGCGCGGTCGCGCCGCGGTGCTCGATGTGCGCGCGCGTCGTGTCGAAGTGCGCGTTGCCGGGGACGACGTCGCCGGGCTTGACGAGGGCGGCGCCAAGGACGTTCTCCGCGCCGCGGCCCTGGTGCACAGGGAGGAGCCACGGCATCCCGAAGACGTCCTCGACCGTGGTGCGCAGCTCGTCGAAGCTGTGCGCTCCGGCGTAGGACTCGTCGCCGGTCATCATGGCGCTCCACTGCCGGTCGCTCATCGCGCCGGTGCCGGAGTCGGTGAGGAGGTCGACGACGACCTCGTCGGAGCGCAGACCGAACACGTTGAAACCCGCGCGCCGGAGCGCCGCCTCGCGGACCTCGCGGCTCGGCGCCGGGATGCTCTCGACCACCTTCGCCCGGTACGGTTCGAGGGGGAAACCCACGGCCGTTGCACGGTTCTGTGCATCTTATAGCTGGTGGCCTCCATGCGAGCGCCGTGGATGATGCGGCGGAAGCGGTCGCGCAAGCGTTCGCGAAATGGTGGCCCGCGTGGGCGAGCGACCAGGGGCTGACGGCGCACGACGCGCGCCTCGCCGACCCGTCGCCCGAGGGGTACGCGCGCGTCGCAGAAGGCTTGCGCGAGCTCCTCGCGCGCCTGCCGCCCGAGGGAGGCGACCTCGACGCCGACGTGCTCCGGCAGGTCCTCGAAGAGGAGCTGTTCGGGATCGAGGAGCTCGCGCTCCATCGGCGAGATCCCGACCTCGCGCGCGACCTCTTCGACCACGTGTTCGGCCTCCTCGCGAAGCCCGCCGGGCGCTCGCCGCGGGACGCGCTCGCCGCGG
>DATDQL010000053.1:0-2930 GCA_035292305.1 Thermoplasmatota archaeon | reverse complement strand
GGGCGAACAAGGCGCGACCTCCGATCCTTCGTTCCTCCGTTCCTCCGAGTGAACCTGGCGGGAGGCAACGGACCGGTTGGCGCCCGCCAGGAAAACCCGGAGGAACGGAGGCTCGCAGCGACGGAGTTTCGAGCCAACGCCGAAGAGACCAAGAGACGCAGACCGTCCTTCGTCGCTTCCTCGCTTGCTCCCTTCGACGAACTCATTCCGGTCGACGTCCCTGCGAGGCGGATCCGGCCAATGGGATCAGTGCCGCGAGACGACTACCGACGTCCCCATTCCTCGGCCGTCGACTCGGCCTGGTGTTCGTACTGCACGCGGCAAGGCTCGTTCTCCTTCATGTGCGCGAGGAAGCCCTCGAACGGATCCTCGACGTCGGCGCCGCAGTACGGACAAAGCACACGGATGCGAAGGTCGCGGACCTCTTATCCTTCGTCCTCGACGACGGTCGCGTCGGGGGATCCGTCCCTCGGGTATCGCAACGTCGCCCACACCGCGACGAGGGAGAGCAAGCCGGCGGCCCCGAGGACCTCGAACGCGAGAGACGGCAACGCCGCGGTCTGCCACGCGTAGTAGGCCGCGAAGAGGCCGGCCGCGACGACGAGGGCGATCCCCTTGTTCCATCGCCAGAGCGCCGCGCCGGGGAGCGGCCGCACGGGGAGCGCGCTTCCTCCGGCTGCGGCGACCGCGAGCGTGACGCCGAAATCGCCGAAGTCCCACCGCCACACGCGCGCCGCCAACGCGAACGGCAGGATGAGCGCTGCGATGAGGCCGAGCGTGCCGAGAGCCCGGATGCCGGCGACGCGTCTCCGCGCGCGCTCGGTCGCCCGCGCGGACTCCTCCTTGCGCAAGTACCCCGGGTAGCCGAACGGCGAGCCGAACGCGAACGTCGACACGCCGAGCGCGAGGATGCCCGGGATCCAGAGGCGGAATCGCGTGCTCGCGCCGGTGCGCCGAGCGAGGAGCGCGTCCGCGCCGTGCTTGGCGCCGCCGTAGAGGAACGCGGCCGCGCCGAACACCGGGAGCGCGGCGAGGTACGCGGGAACGGTCGGTACCGAGACCTTCGCCCACGCGACCGTGAGCGCCGAGATCAGGAGCGTGACGGCGGCCGCGACGAGCGAGCGCACTCGGCGCCTTCGGTCGAGGGCGGCAAGCTCGCTCGTCCGTGCCCTGAGCACGTCTTCGCCGAGGTTCTCGCCGGCGTCGCCGAGCCACCCGAACATCGAGAACCCGCGCGAAGAGGCCGCAGAACCCGCCGCGGCCGCTCCCGCCGCGACGGCGGCACCGGCGGCGATCGCGCCCGCGGCCGCGAGCGGCGCCACGGCGTCGTTCCGGACGAGGACGGACGTCGACGCGACGACGACAGAGCCGCTCGCGCGGGTCTCGCGCGCCTCGATCGTCCACCAACCGTCCGAAGCGTCCGTCGTGTCCCACCGTGCCGCCGCGGCGCCGTCCACGATCGTCGAAGCCTCGCCCTCGGGCGAGATCGCGACGATCGAGGTTGCCGCGGGATCCTCGACGCCGACCGCGGTCACGACGACAGACCCGCGGGCGAGAGTGAGCGGCTCGACGCTGCCGATCTCCGCCACGACGACGGCGACGGCGTCGGACGCCCCTCCGGCGCCGGCCGCTGCGCTCGATGTCGGCGAGATCGCCTCGTCCGTCTTCACCTGCGCGGCAGCTGCGCCGACGACGACCCCGGTCTGGCCACTCGCGAGGTATCCGAGTCCGTTCGAGACGTCGAGTCGCGCGTCGAGCACCGCCGCGGTCGTGTACGTGTGCTCGATGTCGGCGGGGATGCCGGCCCCGTCTATCGGTAGGCCGCCGTCCCCGGGATGGAATCGCCACGAGAGGCCCGGGTATGAGTACGACGTCGTCGCATGGAACGCGACCTCGAGCGGGACGGGGCCGCCGGTCGGCGTCGGCGAGATCGTCACGATCGGCGGCTCGGTGTGCGTCTCCCCGATAGGCGGCGCCTCCATCCGGAAGAAGCCGAAGGAGGCGTCCACGACGTCGTTGTCGTCGGAGGCCGTCGGTCCGTGACCCTTCGCCGCGTAGAGCCCGACCTTGAGAGCGCCCGCCGGTACGGGGCCTTCGCCCGCAGGCGCCCAGAGGATGCCGTCGAAGCTCGCGAACGCGGACAACTGCCCGTCGACGCGCTCGACGCGCAGCCAGAGGGGGCTCCAGTCGAACGCCTCGGTCTCGCGGTCGATCGTCGCCCCCGCGACCTCGATCATGGCCTCCGCGACGCGCGCGCCGTCCTCGTGCGCGACGCCGAGCAGGAAGAAGTCGTCGTCGCCCACGTAGACGACGAGGCCGGCGCGCTCCGTCGCCTTCGGGAAGAACGCGAGCGCGGTCGTGACGCGGAAGTCGCCGGGCGGCGCGTCGCGGAGGAACACGTTTCGCGCGTCGTTCGTCGCACCGACCAGGTCGCCCTCGCGCAGGCTGATCGTCAGGTAGCACCCAGAGGGATCGGTCTCGCCGCCGCACACCGCCGTGTTCCAATCCGCTCCGGTCTCGCGCAGGACGACCCACCCGGGGCCTGTCCCGGATTCGAACTCGTCGGAGCCTTCCGTGCCGGCGAGGGCGAGGGGCGCGGCGAGGAGGACGACGACGAGCGCGAGGACGAGGCGCATGACGCGAGTGCAAAGGGCAGGTCCCTCAAGAAGCCGCGCGTGGAAGGGTGTAGCTCCAGCGACGTCTCGACCTTTATGACCCCTGCAGGGGCCGCGCGCCGGCTCGAAGCGCGTCGCTTAAGCCGTGCCGCTCCTACGGAGGACCGACATGGCGTCCCGCGGACTCCGCGAGGCCGTCGCGGCCGGCGCCGTCGTCGCGCTCGTCTTCGGGGTCCTCACGATCTGGAGCAGTATCTGGCCGCCGATGGTCGTCATCGAATCGGGCTCGATGATGCACCAGGAAGGCTGCCTCGA
>DATDQL010000052.1:0-6709 GCA_035292305.1 Thermoplasmatota archaeon | reverse complement strand
ACGGCCCGCGCGCGCGCCTCCACCTCGTCGAGGTGCCGCGCGAGCCCCGCTTCGCTCGCGATGACGTGGTGGTGCACGACACCCGCCTCGCCGACGAGGCCGAAAGCGGCTTCGAGGAACGCGTGCGCGCCGTGCGGGAGGTTCATGACGACGCGGTCGAACCGCCCCCCGTTCTCCCCGCGCGAGGCCCAGGCCCTCGCGTCGTCCTCGTGCGGTACCACCACGCCGTCGACGCGGTTGCGGCGGACGTTCTCCCGCAGCATCTGCGCTGCGGAGGGGTTCCACTCGACGGCGTCGACCCGGGCCGGCCGTGCAAGCTTCGCGAGCACGATCGCGAACGGGCCGACGCCCGCGAAGAGGTCCGCGACGCGCTCGCCCGGCCGCACATGCGCCGCGACGCGGGCACGCTCCGTCGCGAGCCGTGGCGAGAAGTACGCGGTCGCGGGATCGACGACGAGGCGCACACCGTGCTCGACGTGCACCGTGCGCGTCGAACGCTCACCGGCGACGACCTCGAGGTCGCGCACGCGGAACTCGCCCTTCACTCCGCGGTCGAGCGCGACCGTACGCACGGGCGGGTTCGCGGCGAGGAGCGCGTCGGCGATGGAGCGGGCGTGGGGCAGGAGAGGTTCCGGGAGCTTCAGGAGCAGCACGTGCCCCACGACGTCGAACGAGGACGGAAGGAGCGCCGCGAGGTCCGCGGGCAGGTCGAGCATCTCGCGGTACGTGCGGGGCGCCTGCCCGCCCGCCTCGAACTCCTCCTCGGGAAGCGCGTCCGTCACGGGGAAGACGACCTCGTCCCCCTCGCGCCGCGGCTTGAGGTCCGTCCGCAGCCGAGCTTCCGCGATGAGCGCGCGGCGCAGCGCCTCCGCCTCGGTGCGGGGCACGCGGAGGGCGGGCGCGCGGGGCATCGGCGAGGCGAAGAGGGCGGGGCTATTTCGGGGTATCGGGGCCGGGCGCCGGTCGCGCCGCTGCGAGGGGCTAGGCGACGTCAACCACCAGGACACCAAGGCACAAAGGAATCGGAAATGTTCACCGCATGCGGCGTGCAGCAGATCCGTGGAGCTTCGGCGAGTCCCGGACGCAGCCAAGTACCCTTGGCATCTTGGTGTCGTGGTGGTCAATTATTGCCTGGCCACCCGCAGAGCACCGACCTCGTCGCCGCGCCGCCGGTCGAGGCCCAAGCTCCGAGAGCGTCTCGGTAGTTCGGATCGCCTGGCCGCGCCGACAGAGTCAAGGGAAAGGCGGCCCTCGCCGCACCGATGCCCCTCACGTTCGTCGGCCTCGGTCTCTGGGACGAGGACGACGTCTCCGTCAAGGGGCTCGCGGCCGCACGCGCGGCGGACATCGTGTTCGCGGAGACGTACACGGCGTTCCTCGGGGGCACGGACGCCGCGCGCCTCGAGAAGGCGCTCGGCCGGCCCGTCCGCTGGCTCACCCGGGCCGAGGTCGAGGACGGCGGCGTGATCCTCGAAGCCGCGCACGCGCGCGACGCCGCGCTGCTCGTCGTCGGCGACAGCCTCACGGCGACGACGCACACCGACCTCCGCCTGCGGTGCGCGAAAGAAGGGGTCCCGACCCGCATCGTGCACGGAGCGAGCGTCGCGACGGCCGTGCCGGGCCTGCTCGGCCTCGCGAACTACAAGTTCGGCCGCACGACCACGCTCGTGTTCCCCGAGGGCCGGTACTTTGCGACGAGCCCGTACGACGTGGTCGCCGAGAACCTCGCGCGCGGCCTTCACACGCTCGTGCTCCTCGATCTCCGCGCCGAAGACAGGCGGTTCATGACGGCGTCGGAAGGTGCCGCGCTCCTCCTTCGCGCGGAGGAAGAGCGCAAGCTCGGCGCGATCGGGCCCGACACGCTGACTTGCGTCGTCGCGCGCGCCGGCTCTCCAGCACCGATCGTCGCGCGGGGCGCGCTCGCGCGCATCGCGGCGGCGGACTTCGGGCCGCCGCTCCACACGATCGTGGTGCCGGGGAAGCTGCACTTCATGGAGGAGGAGGCGCTCGCGACGCTGGCGACGGCGGTTTGAGACTCGGCGGTGCGCGGGGACGTTCTCGAAAAGCGCTCCGCGCCCTTGCGGGCCGTGAAGGGGAGCGCGGGAAATCGTCTCGTGGCTGGACGGCCTCAGCGTGGTCGACCGGAATGACCTCGCTGAAGAGACCAAGAGACGAAGACCCGAAGACGACTGTTTTGGTCTTCGTCTCTTGGTCTCTTCGTCCCTTCGACCAGGTCACTCCGGGCGACGGAACGCCCGAAGCGAGGACACGGCCAACAACCCGCGTCATGTTCATGGCCCGAATCCGGCTCGGAAAGTCTCCCAACGGTCCCCGCGTCCCCGCGCACGGCCTCGCTCACGCCGCCCCGGCGAACCTATAAGCACGCTCGCCCGGCTCCCGCGCCCGCATGCTGGCCCGGACCACGCTCGTCGCCGCCTTGCTCCTCGTGCCCGCCGCGTCCGCCGCCTCGTGGGACGCCACGATGATCAAGGCGTCGCTCGAAGGCGCGACATCGATGACGACGGGCTACGAGCTGCAGCAGACGCAGTCGGGCAAGTTCTACTCGCTGACCGCGCGCATCGCGTCGTTCGACGGGGACATCTCGGTGAACTTCACGTCGCCCGCGAACAAGCGCTCGACCGACGAGGCCGCGCTCGTCGTCGAGTACCCGACGGGCTGGGTCGCGACGACGGAGCGCACCGTGCTGCGCCCGCGGCTGCAGGAGGAGACGTTCGGCACGACGTTCTCCCTCGGGCCCCTGCCGGCGACGCCGCCCGTGAACGGCGCCGTCGTCAAGGCGAAGGTCGAGAAGACGACGTTCACGATCAATCTCCTCCCGCCGAATCCCGTGCTCCTCCTCGACGTCCCCGCCGAGGAAGGCACCGCGTACCTCGACGTGCGCAACGGCGAGCCCCTCACGGTGCGCACGCTGTACTACGGCGACGGCGACAAGCTCGTCGGTCCCGCGATCCTGGGGTCGATCAACCTCGGCATCCCGACCGGCACGGACATCCGGCCGAACGCGAAGTTCGACCTGAAGACCGACAAGGCGACGTGCGGCTCGCATGACCTCGTCGTGCGGACGCGCGACGGGGCGACGACCTCGACGCGCGACGGCACGACCATGGTCTCCGGCGTCGGGATCGTCCGTCAAGTCGCGGTCATGCGCGCGCCGACGCTCGAGCTCCCGGCCGGGTTCGTCACCGATGTCGTCCCGGCGGAGTTCCGGCTGCGCTGCTTCCCGCCGAGTTCGCTCGTCGAGATCGCCTGGGCAGGCGCGGCGGATGGCACCTTCTCGTCCCTCGGCCGTTTCCGCGTCGGTCCCGGCGGCGGGCTCGAGGATGTCGTGAGCTTCCCCGCGGACGCCCTCGACGGCCTCGCGGAGGCTCGCGTGCGGGCGAGCGTCGTCGAGGGGCCGCGCGTGCTCGCTTCCGCGCACTACCAGGCGAACGCGACGGCGCCGGTCCGCGAGGCCGCGAACGCCGACGAGCTCGCGCTGCGCGCCGAAGTGCGCCTCGACCGTCACCTCGTCGACCTCGGCGACGACGTCGGGGTCGAAGGGATGGTCAAGGTCGCGGGGAAGCCCGCCGCCGACGTCGACGTCAAGCTCGTCTGGCCGTTCACGGACGCGGCGAGCACGCGCGACGATCGTTACGGTTTCAAGGTCGTCAGGACCGGCTCGGACGGGAAGTTCAAGGCCAGGTTCGTCGGCGCGCCGCTCGGCGAGGGCGCGTCGGTCGCGTATGCGAGCGTCGCCGGCGAGCTCGACCTGCAGGCGCAGGCGCGCAAGGCGGGCTTCGCCACGGGTTTCGCGAAGGCGCCGTTCGTCTCGACCGGCGTCGCGCCGCTCGCTCTCCTGGACCTGAAGTGGCGGCCGGAGGTGCCGTCCGCGGGCCAGGACGTGGTGCTGAGCGGCCGGCTCGCGCCCGCGCGGTCGCTCGCCTCGCTCCCGTCCGGAGGCATCGTGGAGGGCGCCCGCGTCGAGCTCCGCGCCGCCTTCCTCGCCTCACCGATGTCCGGGGAGGCTGCGCGGGACGGCACGTTCTCGATCCCCTTCCGCCCGCCCGAAGGCACGGCCGTGGCGGAGTATCCGCTCACGATCCTCGCGTGGGGCCCGGGCCCGGACCGCGTCGGCGGCGTCCTCGCAGGCCGCGCGTTCGCGACGCCGGGCATGAAGGTCGGCGCCCTCACCGCCTCTTCGGTGGAGAAACCGCAGCGCGCGAGCGTCGCCGTCGATCCCACGGGGACGTTCCCGCTCGCCTGGGTCGTCCGCGGCTCGCCGACACCGACGACGACGCAACCCGCACCGGGGTCGCAGATCCTCGCCGCGGACGTCCTCGTCGTGCAGCCCGGCGGAGCGCTGACGATCAACCTCCCCGACCAGGAAGCCGACCTCGTCCTCGGTGCCGGGACGCGCGCGACGCTCGCGGTGCACCGCTTCGACGGTCCGACCGCGCACACCATCCTCCTCGTCGACACCCCGGGAACGATCTCGATCGCGGCGCCGGACTCCACGGGGACCGCGCGCGAGATCCACGTCGCCACGCGGTTCCACGACATCCGCCTCGAAGGGACGCACTCGAACGTCGATGCGCTCCCCGACGGCGGCGTCGTCGTCCGCGTGTGGGAGGGCACGGCCGAGGTGTCGGACCGCGACGGGGCGGACGCCGAGGTCGGCCCCGGCAAGGAGCTGCGCCTCGCGGGAGACGCGGCGCCAGACGTTTCGGCGCTGTCGGGCCTCAGCGAACCGGACCCGTTCGCGAAGGACTCGGGCAAGTCCACCGGGCAGGAAGGCACGATCACGACGCCGGAGTCCGAGGAGGGCTCTCCCGCGGCGGGCATCGCGCTCGTGATCGGCGCGCTCGGGGTCGCGGTCCTGGCCCGACGACGAAGGTAGACTCGGGACTTGGCCACGCGACCGGATCCGAGCGACGCATCCGTCGAAGCCTTCAAATCCGACCCGCGAATGGGGGTCAGGTCGCAATGCCGGCACGCCTTGTCCTCGAAGACGGGACCGTCGTCGAGGGCGTTCCTTTCGGCGCTCAGGCGACGCGTTTCGGCGAACTGGTCTTCAATACCGGGATGACGGGCTACCAGGAAGCGCTCACGGACCCGTCCTACGCGGGGCAGGTCCTGATGCTCACGTACCCGCTCGTCGGCAACTACGGCATCCTGCCGGACGCGTACGAGTCGCCGCGCATCCAGACGTGGGGCCTCGTCGTGCGCGAGCACTGCGAGCGACCGTCGCACCGCAGCAGCGGTGAGACGATCGCGAGCTTCCTCGAACGCTTCGGCGTCCCAGGGGTCTCCGGCGTCGACACGCGCGCGCTGACCTTGAAGACGCGCGACCGCGGCGTCATGCGCTGCGCGATCACGACCGAGGACGCGGTCTCCACGGACGACCTCCTCCGGAAGGTCCAGGCGATGCCGTTCCCGGACAAGGAGAACCTCGTCGCGGACGTCTCGACGCGCGAGACCGTGAGCTACAAGGGCCGCGGCGAGGGCACGGTCGTCCTCCTCGACACCGGCGTCAAGGAGAACATCGTGCGCAACCTCGTGCGACGCCACAAGATCGTGCACAAGGTCCCGTGGGACGTGACGAGCTCGCAGATCGAGGACCTGCGCCCGGACGGCATCTTCCTCTCGAACGGCCCCGGCGACCCGGCGCACCCGGAGATCCGCGCGAAGACGCTGCCCACGCTGCGCGACGTCATGGAGAAGTACCCGACACAGGGCATCTGCCTCGGTCACCAGCTCCTCGCGCTCGCGTACGGCCTGAAGACGTACAAGCTCAAGTTCGGCCACCGCGGAGCGAACCAGCCGGTGAAGAACCTCGAGTCGGGACGCATCTACATCACGAGCCAGAACCACGGCTTCGCGGTCGACCCGGCCTCGTGCCCCGAGGACGTCCTCATCACCGAGGTGAACGCGAACGACGGCACCGTCGAGGGCCTGCGCCACCGCAAGCTCCCGGTCCTCTCCTCACAGTACCACCCCGAGGCGTGCCCCGGGCCGTGGGACACCGAGTTCCTCTTCGACCGCTACCGCGCGTGGCTCGACCGCGGCGGAAAGGGTGGCGCGCCGAAGGAGAGCGCGGACCAGGGCTTCCGGAACGTCACCGCCGTGTGACGTTCCGTGGCCATGCGGCCTCCAGGGCGCGTGGGCACAGGCGGTGAAGGCCGTTTGAACTCGTACGTCGTCTTCGTCTGCGCGCTCCTTGTCGCGACCTCCCTGTTCCTCGCCCCGCTTCCGCAGCCGTCCGGCCAAGCCGGCGTCCCTCTCGACAAGCTCGTGCACATCGCCGTCCTCGCCGTGCTCGGCGTCCTCGCGCGGCGCGCGTTCGCGGCGCGGCATCCCGGCGCACTCTACGCGGCACTCGTCGCGTACGCCGCCTTCATCGAGCTCGCGCAGGCGGCGCTGCCGTGGCGCGCGGCGGAGGTCGCGGATCTCGTCGCCGGGGCGGTCGGCGCGCTTGCGGTCTTCCTGCCGAAAGAGGCTCCACGCTAGTGCAGCAACCTAAGAGACGAAGACGCGACGAATGGAAATCTTCCGTCGTTCTTGGTCTCTCGGCGTTGGCTCGAAACTCCGTCGCTCCGAGCCTCCGTTCCTCCGGGTTTTCCTGGCGGGCGCCAACCGGTCCGTTGCCTCCCGCCAGTTTCACCCGGAGGAACGGAGGAACGAAGGATCGGAGGTCGCGCCTTGTTCGCCC
>DATDQL010000051.1:0-18237 GCA_035292305.1 Thermoplasmatota archaeon | reverse complement strand
CGCCCTTGCCCTCGCCCCCGTGGCTGAGTACCGAGCCTTGTAACGGCATCGGCTTTGGACCGCAGCAACCCGTTTCCGCGCCCACCCGGGCCCAGGCCCTCCCGAGCCCGGGCCCCAGCCCGAGCCCGATCGTCACGAGATCAACGACTTCACGAAGAACACGTCGCTCAACCGCGCCTGCACCTTGATCCGGCCCTGCAGGTAGGCCTGCATCGCGGGCAGCTCCTTGTTGAAGACGGCGAGGAGGTCGCGGCTCGTCGTGCGCAGCTTCGCGTCCGGCTTCGGGTGAGCACCTTTGCCGTGCCGGACGAGCTTGCCGTCCTCGAACTCGAACGTCCACGGATCGGAGTCGGTGAGCTCGAGCACGATGATGCGGTGCTTTCCCTTGAGCTTCGTCCGCATGTCGTGGTGCGTCTCGTAGCGCCGCTGGAACGCGTCGTGGAGCCATTGGACGGCTTCCTCGACGGTGTGGACCTTGGGGCGGGTCACTTCGCGACCTCGAAGTCAACCACCAGCGTCCCCTGTCCTCGCCCGGAAAGCAACCTCTTGGACGTCGCCCACTTTCGCCTCGCACATGGCGGAAGGTCTCCATGCTTGGCGATCCAACCCCGGAGCCAGCTGATCGTGACCGCGTCGCCCGGGTAGCCGCTCCCGATGTCGACGCCGAGCTCCCGTCCGATCTCCGCGACGAGACGGTCTCGTTCGACTTTCGCGACTATGCTTGCCGCGGCCACGCACGCCCTGCGATCGTCGGCGCGGTCTTCGGCCCGCACCGGGATCGCACCGCCAAGCCGGCGGGCGACTCCGGCCTGCAAGAAGGCACCGTCGAGATAAGCGCGGGGGGCGCCTAGTTGCACGAGCACTTCCGCGAACGCGCGTGCCTCGATCGAATCGAGGTTCTCGCGGTCGATGACAGGGGCCTCCACGATGCGCACGGCGACCGGCCAACGGACCCGGATCTCTGCGTTGAGTTCTTCTCGCCGCGCCGGCGCGAGCTTCTTCGAGTCCCTCACGCCGAGGGCCCGCGCGGCGCGCTCGCTCGGGACGAGGACGCCGGCGACGACGAGCGGCCCGAGCACCGGGCCGCGCCCCGCCTCGTCCACACCGGCGAGCGGTCCGCCGCGCGGCCAGGGAACTGGAGGGAGGGCGGGGGGCCGCGTCATCCCGGACGGTCGCGGAGCCATGCCGTCCCGGGAGGGCACGAGGGGGACATTACATTGATGGAGACCGGCGCGATAGCCGGTCCGTGGTGGAGCTGAGCCTGGGGACGGTGAGCACGATCTTCCTCGTGCTCGGCATCGTCCTCCTTCTCATCGAGGCGATGTCGCCCGGATTCTTCGTCGCGATCCCCGGGACCGTGCTCATCATCCTGGGCGTGTTCGCCCTCGTCGTGGACGACCAGGCGGTCTTCACGTTCTGGGCGCCGATCATCGCCCTCGGCACGGCGATCCCCACCACCGCGATCACGGTGTGGGCCTACCGGCGGATCGCGCCGGCGAACGGCCCCCCGACGACGATGTCGGCCGACGCCCTCGTCGGCAAGCGCGGGCAGGTGACGACCGAGGTCGTCCCCGCCAGCATGAGCGGCAAGGTCAAGGTCGAGAGCCAGGTGTGGAGCGCGACCTCGGATCGGTCCATCCCCATCGGGGTCGAGGTCGTCGTCACCGACGTGAAGGGCGTGACCCTCACGGTCGAGCCGTCGAGCGAAGGCGCGGGAGCGCCGTAGGAGGTCGAGGCAATGGTCAGCATCCAGTTCACCATCATCGCGGCGCTCATCGTCATCGCGACCGTCATCATCGGGCTGTCGGGCGTCCGCATCGTCCAGCCGTACGAGCAAGGCCTGCTCATCGTGCTCGGCCAGTTCAAACGGAAGCTGAACCCGGGCGTGAACTGGGTCCCGCCGCTCGTCTCCACCGTCGTGAAGCTCGACCTCCGCACGCAGGTCCTGGACGTACCGCGGCAAGAGGTCATCACGAAGGACAACTCCCCGACGAACGTCGACGCGGTCGTCTACATCCGCGTCATCTCGCCCGACAAGGCGTTCTTCGAGGTCACGAACTACAAGCTCGCGACGATCATGCTGTCGCAGACGACGCTCCGCAGCGTCATCGGCGACATGGAACTCGACCAGATCCTGTCGAGCCGCGAGGTCATCAACACCAAGCTGCGCGACATCCTCGACCAGGCGACGGACGCTTGGGGCGTGAAGGTCGAGGCCGTGGAGATTCGCGAGGTCGACCCGGTCGGACCCGTGAAGTCCGCGATGGAGGAGCAGACGTCCGCCGAGCGCCGCCGGAGAGCGACCATCCTCACGGCAGACGGCGAGAAGCGTGGGAAGATCCTCGTCGCGGAAGGCGACAAGCGCAGCCGCATCCTGCAGGCGGAGGGCGTCCGCCAGTCGAAGATCCTCGAGGCGGAAGGCACGCGGCTCGCGCGCATCCTCGAAGCGCAGGGCCAGGGGCAGGCGTTGCGCGTGCTCGCCCTCGGCGGTGCGACGCTCGACCAGAAGTCGCTCACGGTCCTCTCGCTCGACGCGCTCAAGAGCATCGGCGAAGGCGCGTCGACGAAGATCATCGTCCCGATGGAACTCACGCGCGCCCTCGAAGGCATCGCGAAGAGCTTCGGCGCGGGCATGGCGACGCCGCCGGCGGGGCCGTCCGACGTGAAGGAGTTGGAACGCGTCATCGGCCGCGCGGAGGACGTCCTCGGCCGCATCCCGAGCCCGGACGAGCTGCAGGCGGACCTCCGGAATTTCGAGGACGAGAGCAAGGCCGAGCAGGCCGAGGCCGAGGCCATCGCGAAGGGCGTGAAGGCGAAGCCCGAGGGCTGAGGCGACCGGGCGTCCCCGGGCCCCCGACCCCCGCCCTGCGCGCCCGCACGGGGGCAACGTTCATCAGCCTCGGAGGCGACTCGGCCGCGGGAGGCCGGGCATGGCCGACGCGGAGACGGTGACGGGACGCCCCAGCAAGGATGAGCGAGCCGTCCTCTTCGCGACGAAGACCGCGTTCTGGGTCATCGTCGTCACGACCGTGGTCCAGGCGCTCCATTTCGTGGAGCACATCACGCTCCTCCACCAGATGATCGTCCTCGCCCAGGCGCGCCCCCGCGGGTGGCTCGGAGCGATCTTCGACTTCCCGGTCGTCCACTTCATCTACAACGCAAGCCTGCTCCTCGCGGTCGTCTACTGCGCCGGGCTCTGGTACACGAACCGTGGGATGTGGCGACCGTCGAGGACAGGCGTCGCCGCGATGCTGGGCCTGCTCGGGGTCCAGGGGTACCACGTGATCGAGCACACGATCATGATGTTCCAGTTCTTCCACTTCGGCCTCGAAGTGCCGCCGGGCGTGCTCGGCCAGTCGCTTCCGCTCATCATCGTCCACCTCGATTTCAACCTCACGACCACCCTCGGCCTCATCCTCATGATCGCCGGGTTCCGCCCCGCGCTGCGACCTTGGGACCTCAAGGCCGCCATCGCGTCGCGGCGCCGCCGAAGGACGCTCGCGAACCTCCCGGGGGGCGCGATCGGTAGCGGCGTGGTGCCGAGCGGCGTCATCTCCTCCATCCTGATCGTCGTGATCCTCGTCTTCGCGCAGACGGCGCCGGCCTCGACCGTGGTCCCGATCGCGGAGGAGCACTGCGTCGGCAGCACGTACAAGGGACCCGAGACGACGGACCCCGGTTGGAAGTTCCTCGACGTCGCGGCGGAGGCCGGGATCTCCCACGTCGTCGCGCAGGGCCTGCCCCCGATGGGCCGCCTCGGGACGGCGTCGTCGTTCGTCCGCGCCCCCACGACCGAGACGCACCCCATGGAATCGCTCACGGGCGCGGTCGCGGTGGGCGACGCGGACGGCGACGGGTGGCCCGACTTCTACGTCGCGGACCACGGCCCCGACCGGCTCTTCCGCAACCAGGGCGACGGGACGTTCGAGGACGTGACCGAACGGGCGGGCATCGCGGACCCGGCCGCCGGACGCATGGCCCTCTGGTTCGACTACGACGGAGACGACGACGTCGACCTCTTCGTGGCGAACTTCGTCGGCCCGTACCACCTCTGGCGCAACGACGGGAACTGGACGTTCACGGACGTGACGGAGGCCGCGGGGCTCGCGGACCGCAGGACCGCCGCGCAGGGCGCGACGGCCGCGGACGTGGACGGCGACGGCGACCTCGACCTCTCGGTCGTGAACTACGGGCGCTGGGACGTGCACACGGCCGAGAGCAACGGCGACGCGAAGAACGGCGAGCAGGACCTCCTTTTCATCAACCGAGGCGACGGGACGTTCCGGGAGGAGGCCGCCTTGCGCGGCATCGTGGAGACGCGTTGGACCTTCTCGCACGCGTGGGCGGACTTCGACCGCGACGGCGACCAGGACCTCTACCACAACAACGACTTCGGGTTCGACGGGCTCTACCTGAACGACGGCACCGGCCGCTTCACCGACGTGTCGAAGGAGCGCGGCATGGTCACGGACGGCAACGGCATGGGCGCCGTCTGGATGGACTACGACAACGATGAGGACCTCGACCTCTTCGCCGCCGCGATCAAGATCGCCTGCAACCGCGACGTCCCGCAGTTCGCCGGCAACGACCTCTTCAACAACGACGGGACCGGTCGCTTCACGGACGTGTCCGTCGAGGCCGGGATCGAGGACGGCCCGTGGGCGTGGGACAGCGAGTGGACCGACCTCGACCTCGACGGCGACCTCGACGCGTTCCAGGCGAACGGCTGGTCCACGCGCGGGGACGTCGACCGCTACCACGACGCCTTCGTGTACCTCGCGGACGACTCGCCGAAGCAGCTCTCCCACCAGAACCAGGGCGAGCAGCCGTCGACGGCGTTCCTGAAGTACAACGCGACGAAGTACGTGATCTGGTCGTTCTACCCGCCGCTCTCGAAGGACGACGTCGACCGCTCATCCCAGGGCGGCCACCAGATCGACCGTGTCTGGATGAACGACGGCGCCGGGAAGTTCAAGGACGCCGCGAGCGCGGTCGGCCTCACCGAGTGGGAGGACACGCGCGCCATCGCCGCGATCGACTACGATCGGGACGGCGACATGGACCTGCTGCGCTCGTCGTGGCACCGCCACCTCGAGCTGCTCCACAACCCCGCCGTCGAGGAGGCACGCGGGCACTGGTTCGAGGTGTACCTCGCGGGGGAGGCGCCGAACACGAAGGGCGTCGGCGCGATCTTGACCCTTGAGGCCGGCGGCAGGACGCTCACGCGCGTCGCCCCGGCGGCGGACGGCTTCATGTCACAGAGCCAGGCGATCGTGCACTTCGGGCTCGGCGACGCCACCTCGGTCGAGCGGCTCTCCGTGACGTGGCCGAGCGGCAAGGTCACGATCCTCGAGGACCTCAAGATCGACAACGCGGTCGTCGTGAAAGAAGCGTGACGCCGAGGGCCGCCGCGAAGAGGGCGAGCGGCGTCGCGGGCGTCGCGGCGACGACATGGAGCACGCCGATCATGTCGTGGAGGAGGCAGACGTAGAACACGTCGCCCGGGGGGCCGACGTCGACGAACACCGTCGAGCGCGGCGCGAGGGTCTCGTTGAACCCGCCGTCCGGCTCTCGCGAGCGCGGCGACGCGACGCGCGTGACGGTGTGCGGCGCACCCGTGTCGTCGGTCCACGCGACGGTGAGGCCCGTCGATACGGTGTACTCGAACGGCTCGAAGGCGAACCCCTCGTCCGTGAGCACGACGTGGACCTCGGGACCGACGCTCCCGTGCGCCGCCACCGCGGGGACCGCGAGCACCATCGCGAGCAGCGCGACACGCACGCTGTCGCCATGGGCGGAGAGGACGTAAGTCGAACGGTCGCTAGGAAACGCTTATCAGGACGACCTATCTCCCTCGACCCGTGGCGGATGCGCTCGCGATCCTCGTGAACGGATGCCTCGGCCTCGGGCTCGCCCTGCTCTTCGCCGGCTTCCTGCACAAGGGCCGCGCCTCGCACGTCCTGCGCGGCGCCGGATGGCTCTCCTTCGGCGCGTACTGGCCGTTCCAGGCGGGCCACTACTTCGAGATCAACGACCCGGTCAACGCGTGGTTCACGATCCTCGGCCCCGGCATCCTCGTCTACTTCGCGTGGCACGAGCGCATGTCGTGGAAGTGGCAGGAGGACCCACCCGCGCTGCGGTGGCTCGCGGGAACGACCTTCGTCGCGGCTTCCGTGTACTTCGCGTTCCTCGTCTTCCCCGCCCTCGCCGCGGCCGCGATCCGCCTCACGGCGATCCAGACCGTCTGGATGCTCAAGGGCCTGTTCCGGCTGGATGCAGAGACGGCTCCGGACCTCGACGGCGTGGACACGCACATCCTCCTCATCACGCCGACCGGCGTCCAGGACTACGCCGTCACCATCATCCTGGCGTGCACCGCGATCCAGAGCATGATGATCTTCGGCGGCGCCATCGGCACCGTCGAGGCCTCGACGCGTCGCAAGTGGCTCGCGGCGCTCGCGACCATCCCCGCGATCCACGTGCTCAACATCTTCCGCAACGCCGGGATCGTGTTCGGGTACAAGATCCTCGACTGGTCGATGTTCGGTATCGAGTCGTTCGAGTGGATGCACTCCTACGTCGGCAAGTTCGGCAGCCTCGCCGCCCTCGTCGTGCTCGCGCTCGTCCTCTTCCGGATCCTGCCCGAGCTGCACGGCAACATCCTCGACGTGTTCGACCTTCCGAAGAGGAAGGGACCGGGGTTCTACCGGCCGCCCGGAGAGAAGGCGCAGGCGCCGCCCCCCGACACCCCTGCGGCGTGAGCGGCGCAAAACGTTCCGGATGGACCCGCCAGGATCACCCGGAGGAACGGAGCGCCGGAGGAACGGAGTCGTCGTCTCCGTTCCTTCGTTCCTCCGTTCCTCCGTGTGAACTTGGCGGGCGTCTACGGACCGCCTCGGCTCGGCACGTCGTCACCTTGAAGCGTGCGAGGTCGGTACCCGCGCCCGTGAAGCTCGCGCGAGGCACGCCTTCGTGGGTCGCGTCGGCGACGCTGCTCGCCCTCGCCGCGCTCGCCCTCTCGGTGCTCGTCGCGCCGATCTGGTGGGCGGCGGCCATCCCGCTCGGCGCCGTGGCCGGGCTGCTGCTGAACTTCTTCCGCGACCCCGAGCGCGCGCCCGCGCCCGGCATCGTGTCGCCCGCGGACGGCGTCGTGACGACGGTGACGGAGCACGCGGGCCGCCGCCGCGTGAACATCTTCATGAATCCCTTGGACGTGCACGTGAACCGCGCGCCGCTCGACGGGACCGTGCTCTCCGTCGAGCGCGTTCGCGGCGGCTTCGTCCCGGCCTTCAAGAAGGAGAGCGAGCGCAACGAGCGCGTCGTCATCGAATGGGAGACCGCGCTCGGCCCCGTGACGACAGTTCAGATCGCGGGCACCGTGGCGCGCCGTATCGTGCCGTACGTGAAGACCGGCGACCGCCTCGCGAAGGGAGAACGCATCGGGATCATCCGGCTCGGGAGCCGCGTGGACGTGTACCTCCCTGCGACGGCGCGCGTCGTCGTGCGCGAAGGCGAGCGCGTGAAGGCGGGCGCGACGACGCTCGCCCTGCCGCCGGAGGCGACTGCGTGAGAGGCCGCTTCCGCCGGCATCTTCGCCGCCGCATCCCGCTGCCGCGCATGCGCCTGCCGAGCATCCTTGCGCCGGCCGACCTCCTCACGCTTGCGAACGCGATGGCCGGCTTCCTCGCGATCGTCACGCTCGCGGGCGACCCCGGCCGCGACGCGTTCGGACGCTACCCGGACGTCCTGTTCGCGTCCGTCCTGCTCCTCATCGGGATGGTGGCCGACAGCCTCGACGGCATCGTGGCGCGCAAGTATGGCGCGAGCCAGCTCGGCGGCGACCTCGACACGCTCGCCGACGCCGTGAGTTTCGTCCTCGCGCCGGCGGTGATGATCTTCACCGTGTTCGGGAAGACGACAGGCAGCGTGGTCGACGCGACCGGCGTCGAGGTCGCGATGTGCGGCGCGCCCGCGCAGGCGTGCCTGCCGGTGCGCTCCGTCATGGTCGCCGGCCTCGTCGTGCTCATGGGCCTCCTGCGGCTCGCGCGCTTCAACGCGAACCCGTACGAGACGGAGAACACGACGTTCCAGGGGCTCCCGACCCCCGGCTGCGCGGCCGGCGTCGTCGCGCTCGTCCTCGCCAACGAGTACGTCTTCCAAGGTGCCATCAAGTTCGAGTGGGCGCTCGCCGCCATGGCGGTGCTCGCCTTCCTCATGATGTCGAACGTCCCGTACCCGAAGAGCCGCGGGGGGGTCGTCAAGATCGCCCTCGCGCTCGCGGGCGCGGCCGGCTTCATCGTGTTCGGCATCCTGTTCCTCCCCGAGCGTCAGGGCTTCTTCATCGGGTTCGCCTTCGCGCTTGCGAGCTTCGCGATCGCGGTCTCGCCGTTCCTCCTCCGGCTCCGGCAGGCCCGCGACGAACGGCGGACCCGCAACGAGTGAATCCGCCTGCTTAATGCCGCAGCCGTCGAGTACGGGGCGGTGGCTTCCACGCGCATCCTCCTCGTCGAGGATAACCTGGACCATGCGCAGCTCGCGCTCCGCGCGCTACGCGACCTCGGCACCTGCGACGTCGTGCGCCGTGGCGCGGAAGGACTCGCGAAGGCCCGCGAGGCCCCCTACGACCTCGTCGTGACCGACTACCGGCTGCCCGACATGAGCGGCGCCGACGTCGCCCGCGGAGTTCGCGCCGTGTCGGACTGCCCCATCCTCGTCATGACGTCCGAGGGTCGCGAGGAGGTAGCCGCCGAGGCGCTCGCGGTCCCTGGCGTCGCATTCCTCGCGAAGGACGGACAGCTCGCGCGCAGGCTGGCGTACGAGGCGCGCGCACTCCTCGGAGGCCGCGCGTGAGGAGGCGAGCGTGCGCATGAAGATCGACGACCTTGTCACGTCCTTGTCCGCCGCCGGCCTCGAGGAGAAAGAGGCGCGCGTCCTCGTCGCGCTCCTGCGCGTGGGCGCGAGCGGCGCGGCGGGCGCCGCCGACGCGTCTGGGCTCAGCCGTCCGGAGACGTACCGCGTCCTCGAATCGTTGCAGGCGCGCGGCTTCGTCGAGGCGACCCTGGCGCGACCGCGGCGATTCCAGGCCGTCGCGCCCGAGAAAGCGCTGGAGATCCTGCGGGCGGAGAGGGCGGCGGCGCTCGACGAGGTCGACGCGCGTCGCGAGACCCTCCTCGACGGCCTGCGCCGCCTCGGGGCATCCCCGCCCGAGGCCGAGGACGCGCCGCGTTTCCGCGTGCTCCACGACGACCGTCAGGTCGCGGGGCAGGCGGTCCGCGCCGTCGCCGTCGCCTCGCGCGAGGTCTCGTTCGCGGCCTCGAGCCGCGGCCTCGGCCTGCTCGGAGCCGAGGGGATGCCGGAGGCCCTCGCGGCGGCGCGCGGGCGGGGCGCGCGCGTGCGCGTCGTGGCGGAGATCGTGGAAGGGAACGCCGACGCCGCTCGGGCAGCCGCGGCCCTCGCGGAGGTACGGCATGCGCCCGTCGCGCGCGGCGTGCGGTTCCTCGTCGCCGACGACTCGCTCCTCGGCTTCGTGACGGCAGACCCGATCGGCGCCGCCGCGGAGACCGCGCTCTGGACAGGTCCGAGCGACCTCGTCGCGGCGCAACGCAGCCACTTCGAGGAGTTGTGGCGCCGCGCTGTGCCGCTTGAGGCGCGCCTCGAAGAGATCGCGACCGGGCGTGCGCCCCCGTCCGCGGAGCTCATCGAAGGCCGCGTCTACCGCATCGAGCGCGTGAAGGGCATGGCCTTCCGCGCGGAGCGCTCTCTCGACCTCGCGCTCCCGTTCCGCGACGTCAAGGACCTTTCGGCGCTCCTCGCCGACCGCGCGGCCGAGGGCCTCACCGTGCGAGTCCTCGTCCCGCCGGGTTTCGCGCGAAGCGCCGTGCCCGCGGGCTGCGCGTGCCGGGAGTGGGCTCGCGCGCCGGCGTCGCTCTTCGCGATCGCGGACGAGCGCGAGCTGCTCCTCGTGCTCGCCGAAGGCGAGGGCGTCGACGCCGCCGACTCGAACGCGCGCGCCGTGTGGAGCGCGCTCCCGGGCGCACCGGAGGGCTTCGCGCGGAAGTTCGAACGGCTCTGGGCCGAGGCGAAGCCGCTGTAGGGTCCGCGGACGCTCCTAGGGAGGCGCGCCCGCGGGTCCCTCCGACACGACGAGCCCCACGGCGCAGAGGATGAGGGCCGCGCCGACGAACTGGACCGGGCGCAGCACCTCGCCGAGCACGACCCATGCGACGACCGCCGTGCTCACGGGCTCCAACATGCTCGCGAGCGCGGCGCGCGCGGCTCCGATGAGCGGCAGCGCCAGGTAGAACGTCGCGATGCTCAACGCCGTGCTGACGACGGCGAGCGCGACGACCTCGCGCCACGCCGCGGCCCCCGCAGGGACGGCGAACGCGCCACGGGCGATCGCGAGCGCCCCGAAGGACGCGGCGGCGCCCGCCATGACGAGCAGCGATACGGCGAGCGGGTCGTGCGCGCCGACGACCTTCCTTCCGGTCACGACCGTGCCGGCGTAGACGACCGCGGAGCCCAGGGCGTACGCGACGCCGAGCGCGGAGGCATGCGTTCCCGGCGCGAACGCGAGAAGGCCGAGCCCGCCCACGGCGAGCCCGAGCGCACCGGCGAGACGCCAGCCGACCCGCTCGCGGAGGAGTGCCGCGGAAAGAACGGCGACGAGCACGGGACTCAGGAAGAGAAGAAAGGACGCGACGGCCGCATCCACATGCGGCAGCGCGAGGAAGTAGATCCCGGACGTGCCCGCGTAGCCGACGGCGCCGAGCGCGAACGAGGCCGCCGCCGCCTTGGTCGGGAGGCGCCCCCGCGCCCGGAGGGCGACGAGCGGGGCGAGCGCGGCGGCGGCGAGGAGCCAACGCCAGAAGAGCAACGCGTCGACGGGAAGGCCTCGCGCGAGCGCGAGCTTCCCGAGGACCGCGACCCCGCCGAACGACACGGCGGAGACGACGACGAAGGCGTACCCTTGCCGCGCGCGTTCCACGCGGGCCGCACCCGCCGCACGCACATCATGCTTGCGGAGAGGCGCGGTCCGGCAGCCTCATGACCCGGGCCGCGGGTCCGCCCGCGATGCACCGCGTGCTCGTCGCGCTCGGGCTCGTCCTCGTCGCGGCGGGAGCCGCCCGCGCCCTCGATGTGAACGTGGTCGAGGCCTCGAGCGCCGGCTGCAGCCCCGACGCGTGGACGGATCCTGACCTCCGCGTCACGGTCCGCGTCGGCGGCATCGTCGTGCTCCAGACCGAGAAGGCGCAGGACACGGAGGAGCCGTACTTCGCCGTGGTCGCGGCGACGACGGCGGCGCAGGGGGCGAAGGTGTCGATCGAGGTCGAGGAGGCCGAGCCTGGAGGGTTCCTCGGCCTCGGCACGACCTGGATCCTCTGCGACGTCGCGCCAGGGTCGGCGGCCGTGCTCAACCTCACCTGGGACGGTGCGACGATGGACGTGCTCGCGATCGGAGACGGCTCTCACGCCGCCCGGGCGCGCGTCGTGCTCGGCTCCGGCCCTCCTGCGCCGAAACTCGAGGTCGCGGCCGGCGCGTTCTCCGCGAACCTCTCGTGGGACGCCGACCCGACGGGCGCGGCGTCCGGGCATCGGATCGGCCCCGGCGGGAACTGGTTCCGGCCGGGCCGCCCCCTCGGCGCCTCCGCCGGCACCCTCGAGCTCGCGCCGCTTTGCGACAACAGCGAGCACACGTACCGCGTCGTCCGCGAAGCCGCGCCTTGGGCGGTCGGCTCGTCGATCACGTTCCGCACGCTGAACGCGGCGCCGACCGCGCCGCGCGTGCTCGCCGCGAAGGCGAACGCGACGAACGTCTCGGTCGCTTGGGAGTCCGCGACCGCGCACGACATCGCGGCGTACGAGGTCCATGCGGGACCCGCCGGCTTCGAGGTGGACGCTGCCTCACGCCGCGTCGACGCCACGCAACGGAACGCCACGTTCGAGCGCAGGCCCGGAGACATCGATGTCGTCGTGCGCTCCGTGGACTCGGGCGGGTTGTCGGCGACTTCCGCGCCCTTCTCGATCGGGGAGCCGGACCGGGCGCCCATCCTCACGCCTGGCGGATGCCCTCGCACGACGATCACGAACGTCGCCGACGAATCCCCTCCATCGGCGGCGAACGACGCCGACGACCCGCCACTCGAAGATGGCGAACCGGCGGCTCCTCCACCGGACGGCACCTCGGGAGACGAAGGCCGCACCGTGACGCCGCAGACTCCACCCCGGCCGGCGTTTGGCTGGGTCGCGCTCGGCCTCGCCCTCCTCGGAGGCGCCGTCGCGGGTGCGGCGATCGTGCTCGCGAAGCGACGCTGACACGCGCGGCCTAACCGTCGCGGCGGATGACCCAGACGCCGCTCGCGCGGCTGAGGACGCGCCCCGCGGCGTCCACGAGCTCGGCCTCCGGGAACGCGACCGTCTTGCCGCGCTTCACGAGTCGCGCCTTCGCGACGACCCGCCCCGCACGACCGCCCGCGAGGAACTCGGTGGCGATGGAGACGCTCGCCGTGGTCTCGCCCGGCGCGAGCGAGCGCGCGACGAGGCTCCCCATCGCCATGTCGAGGAGGGACATCTGCAGGCCGCCGTGGAGGACACCGAACTGGTTCGTGTGCCGTGCGTCCGCGTCCATCGCGACCTCGTACTCCGCGTCCGTCGCGCGCACGACGGTCGCGCCGAGGAGGTCCGCGTACGGACCTGCGCCGGGAGGGGAGATCACGAGGCCGAATCGGGTGCTCGGGAAATAGGTGCCGGCCGCACGAAGGCCGCGATGCCCGTCGCGAGCACCCACACCATGAACGCCAGGAAGGCGGGGAACTTCACGAAGGCGACGGGAGTGGGCCCGACGAGGACCGCGAGACCATTGACGGCCCCGACGAGAAGCGCCGTCCAGGCGACCCACGGAGGAAGAGCCCGCGAAGCGAGCACCGCGGCGCCCGCCGCGGCCGCGAAGAGCGCGGTGAAGATCGCGGTCTGGAAATGCAGGATCCACGCGAAGCCGTACACGCCGAGCGCCACGGTGCCGCCGATCTGGTCGACGGTCTCGTCCGCCGCGAGGACGAGCCCCATCGCGATCGCGGTGTAGACGGCGACCGCGAGGCCCGAGGCGAGGACCAGCCGCGCGGCGGCCGGCGCTCCGGCACGGACGCGCTCCGACAGTCCCCAGGCGAACACCGCGAGCGCGCCAGAGCCGAGCACGTGCACCGTCGCCTGGTAGTCGTGGAGGAGGCGTGTCTCGCGCATCCAGGCCGCGGCCTCGTCCGAGGTCGGCGCAGCCGGGGGCTCGGGGTGCGGGGGAGGGGGGACGAAGAGAACGATCGCGATCAGGAAGGAGCCGATGCCGCCGAGGCCGGTCGCGAGGTCGCGTACCATCGCTCGCGCAACGACATTCACCGCGATGAACGTTCGGGGCGGGCCCGGAACCTCGGCGTCACCGACCGGCGAGGACGTCGGCGACCTGGATGGACCCCGAAGGTGTGTCGCCGAAGACGAAGTCGACCTCCTGGAGGTGGGCGAGGTCGACGCCCGCGAACGCGCCAAGCGGCACGCGCAGCTCGTTCAGGGTCACGCGGGCGTTCTGGTCCGTCCTGCCGAACACGTTGTCGGAGAGGATCCCGACCGTGGGGTTCGAGACGTCGGCGCCCGGGCCGTCTCCGGGCGGGTAGAAGAGGGCACCCCCGTGCTCGCTCGCGAGGGCCGTGGCCGCGTTGCCAGATGCGTCGGTGAGCACGATGCGCATCTCCTGCGGTGCGTCGACAGCGTTTCGCGCGTCGCGATGGTTCACGCCGACGCGCACGCTGAGCCAGCGGTACGTCGAGAGGTCCGCGCCGCCGAGCTCGGTCGACCACGTCGCGGGCCCGTCCCACGCGAGGTGGAGCTGCGCCGCGCCGGCGGTGTTGTACTGCGCGGGGCAGTCGCGCGGCTCGCACCACGAAGCGTCGGCGAACCCGTCGAACCTCGAAGGGCGGCCGACGTCGTTGTGCGAGAGCGAGGCGTCGGTGGCCGCGTCCTCGATCGCGAGCCGATCCGGTCCCGGCGGGTGGTACGACACGTGCACGAGGCTCGCGCAATCCACCGGCGCCGCGGGGCACGCCTCGACCGGGGGCGCCGCGTCGCCGCGCAGGAACGCGTCGAACCCTTCCTCGCCCCCGACGTGGGTGCGGAAGAACGCGCCCATGAGCGCGCCGCCGATGCGGAGCGTGTCGTCGAGGCCGAGGAACCCGCCCTCCGGTGCGGGCCGCCCGCAATACGGGTCGGTCATCCACGACGCGTCGTTCGCGTTGCGGGCCCACGCCGTGTTGTACTGGTTGTGGTTCGTGCCCATGACGAGCCACTGGTACTTCGGCGAAGGTCGCGCCTCGTCGAGGTAGCGCGCGCGGTCGAACGTACGGGCGCCGGCGAGGTTCCACACGTCGCCGTCGCAGTACGGAAGGATGGTGGCGTAGGCCGCGTCCGCGACGACCGAGGATTCGGACGTCGCATCGACGGGCGCGAGGCCGAGCACGGCGACGATGGCGTGCCGCTCGTCCACCGGGCGCTCCGCGTTCCGGACGGCTGCGGTCGCGACGCCTTGGCCGCCTCGCGAGTGGCCCATGATGCCGATGCGCGCGAGATCCAGCTCTCCCTCGAGCGCGTCCGCGTGCGGGCCGACGCCTTCGTTCGCCTCGCGCAGGTGGTCGAGCGTGCGCAGCACGAGGTCTCCGCGCAGCTTCCAGTCGTACCCGAAGAAGTTGTCGTTCAGCTCGCCCGCGTCGATGGACGCGATCACGTATCCGTGGCTCGCGAGCGGATCGGAGAAGTAGTCGTAGCCGCGGAAAGAGTCTGCGGGCTCGACGACGGGCGACGCTCGCGGGCACGCGCCGTACGGCCCCGGCGTCGAGTTGCCCCAATACCACGGGAGCTGCGGCAGGAGCGGGTACGAGCACGTGCCATGGTAGCCGTGCACGAACACGAGCACGGGGAACGGGCCTTCGCCCTCGGGGACGTGGAGCGACCCGCGCAGGTGCATCGGGAACGTGTGCCCGCGACCGTCGTCGAAGAGCTCGAGTCCGAACGCGTAGTCGAGGACGTCGACGGCAAGGTCGCCGGGGGCGACGGGGTCGGGCACGGGCGGCGCGGCGGTCGCGTCGAGGGTCGCCGCGGGCGTGAGACAACCTGCGAGGAGGATGGCGAGCGCGATCGCGGCGGCGAGGCCGCGCCCTCCCGGGAGCCGCATCGAGGGCCAGGAAGGGTACGAGGCCTAAAGGTTGTCGACGCTCGGGGGCGCGCGACGGATACCTCAAGAACAGGGGCTCCGTCGTCAGATGACTTCGCCGTCGAGCAGCTTCTCTACCTTGTAGGGAAGCAGGTTCCGGTTGATCTTCGTGACCTCGAGTATCCTGATGTCGTCACGACGCCGGATATCCTGCAGCAACGGATTCCGCGACTTCTTGTGCAGCGTCATGATCATCGGCTTCGGCGTGTCGAGCGCGGCTTTGACGGAGAGGCAGAAGCGGTCGCTCTCCATCTGGCCATCGGCCCTTTTCGGACTCGGCCGCTACGCGCGCGCCTGAGGGCGCGCGCTCCGGGCCTCGCCCCGCGCGCTGCGGCGCGCGGGGTGCTCGCTCCGCTCGCATCCGAACCACACCGCGCCGCCGGGCGCGGTGAGTCTCGCTCTGAGGAGCGAGAAAGCGCCGGCGGAAAACGGACGACGATTCCGATGACCTCGACCGGCCCTCCAGGAGGCCTAGATCACTTCGCCGTCGAGCAGCTTCTCTACCTTGTAGGGAAGCAGGTTCCGGTTGATCTTCGTGACCTCGAGTATCCTGATGTCGTCACGACGCCGGATATCCTGCAGCAAGGGGTTCCGCGACTTCTTGTGCAGCGTCATGATCATCGGCTTCGGCGTGTCGAGCGCGGCTTTGACGGAGAGGCAGAAGCGATCGCTCTCCATCTCCATCTTGCCGACCTCGTCGATCACGATGACCTCAGCCTCGCGGATGGCCTGCTCGATCGCGGGGATGCCGATCTCCTCGAGCGCGCCGAGGTCGACGCCGTAGGCGCCGACCTTGAGCTTCGCGTCCGTGAAGTCGACGTGCGCGAGGACGCCTTCCTCCTTCGTGAGCCAGTTCATGATCTTGAACCCGAGGCGGTGTCCCTTCTCGTCGTCGATTGACTCCGTGACCATGCCGCCGACGATGAGCTCCTTCTCCTCGAGCTTCTCGACGATCTTGAGAAGCGTGCGCGTCTTGCCTACGGAAGGCAGTCCGGTGAGGCCGATCTTGAGTTCCTGAGCCATCGAAGGTTCTCGAGGCAGAAAGCCGAGGCGTGGCGCCGGCTCCCCGCAGGTATCCCAAATCGGCCTCCGCCCTTAAAAGGACCCCGATGGCGCAGCACCCATGAGGCCGCCTCACACGGCACCCGAAAACACTTGGGCGCGAACCGGCCTGCCGCGAGCATGGCCTTCCGCAACGAGGCGACGCACTTCCGGGCCACCGCCGAGGGCCGCGAGGACGCGTTCCACGCAGCCTACGAGGCCGCCTTGAAGAAGGCACGCGGCGAGCTCGGCCGCACCTACCCGCTCCTCATCGAAGGGCGCGAGGTCGTGACCGGGCGGACGTTCGACGACGTCGACCCCTCGGACACGCGGGAGGTCGTCGGCCGCTTCGCCGCGGGAGGGGCCGCCGAGGTCGATGCCGCCGTGCAGGCGGCGAGGAAGGCGCAGCCGGCATGGGGAGCGACCCCGTGGCAGGAGCGCGCCACGATCTTCGATCGCGCGGCCGACCTCACGAGCGCGCGCAAGTACGACTTCGCCGCGTGGATGACGCTCGAGAACGGAAAGAACCGCGTCGAGGGGATCTACGACGTCGACGAGGCCATCGACTTCCTCCGGTTCTACGCGTCGCAGCTGCGCGAGCACGACGGGTACATCGTCCGCATGGGCGAGCCCTTCCCGGGCGAGGAGTGCACGTCCGTCCTCCGCCCGTGGGGCGTCTTCGGCGTCCTCGGCCCGTTCAACTTCCCGCTCGCGATCCCGACCGGCATGACCGCGGGCGCGCTCATCACGGGGAACGCGGCCGTGCTCAAGCCCGCATCCGACACGCCCCTTGTCGCGTGGCAGATGGTCCGCCTCCTCCACGAGGCCGGCGTCCCCAAGGGCGTCCTCCACTACGTCGCGGGCAGCGGCCGCGACGTCGGCCAGACCATCCTCGACCACCCGGACGTCGACGGCGTCGTCTTCACCGGCTCCCGCACCGTCGGGATGAAGGGGTTCGCGTCGTTCGTCGGCCGACGACCTCGCCCGTACATCGCGGAGATGGGCGGCAAGAACGCGATCGTCGTCACCGAGAAGGCGGACCTCGCGAAGGCGGTCCCCGGCGTCGCGCGCAGCGCGTTCGGCTTCGGAGGGCAGAAGTGCAGCGCGTGCTCCCGCGTGTACGTGCACCGGAGTCTGCGCGACCGCTTCGTGAAGGACCTCGTCGATCGCACGCGCGCGCTGAAGGTCCTCGACCCGGGCAAGCGCGAGGCCGACCTCGGCCCCGTCATCCGGGGCGACGCCGTGAAGACGTTCCTCGACGCCGTCGAGGAGGCGAAGCGCGACGGCGGAAAGGTGCTCGCCGGTGGACGAGCGCTGAAGGACGGCGCCCTCGCGCACGGCCACTTCGTGGAGCCCACGATCGTCGACGGCCTACCGCGCGGCCACCGCCTCTTCCGGGAGGAGCTCTTCGTACCGTTCCTCGTCGTATCCGATTTCTCGGACCTCGACGAGGTCATCGACGAGGTGAACGCTGCGGACTACGGCCTCACGAGCGGCATCTTCAGCGAGGATCCCGCCGAGGTCGACCGGTACTTCGACCGCGTCCACGCGGGCGTCGTGTACGCGAACCGTGCGCGGGGCGGAAGCACCGGCGCGATGGTCGGCGGCCAGTCCTTCGGCGGATGGAAGTTCTCCGGCACCACCGATCGCGGAGCAGGCGGGCCGTGGTACCTCCTGCAGTTCCTGCGCGAGCAGAGCCGCACGATCGCGCGCAGGTAGGCCATGCGCCGTTCCACCGCGGTCGTCTGGATGGCCGTCGGCGCCATCGTCGCCCTCCTCGGCCTCGTCGGCGCGCTCTCCACTCTCGGCCCCGCCGTGTTCGCGGACTGCGGTCCGGACTGCGTCGCGGGGGGCGAGCGCCGCCTCGCCATCGGCCTCGGCGTCGTCGCTCTCGCCATCACCGGAGGCGGCGCGTGGCTCGTCGGCTTCGCCGTGCGCGCGTGGAA
>DATDQL010000050.1:0-5582 GCA_035292305.1 Thermoplasmatota archaeon | reverse complement strand
CGCTGCTCCATGCGAACCACAACACGGACTCCGCGGTGGCCTCGTACCCGGCCGACGCGAACGGCATCTCGGCCGCGCGCGCCGGCGCGGCGACGCTCGTGCTCGGCGCGCGCTGGTACCATCGCGACCCCGCGTCGGGCTCGTCGACGGCGACGAGCGTCGACGCCCCTCTGCTCCTTGCGGCCTTCGACGACGACGACCACATGCTGCCGCTGCCCGGTCACTTCCTCGCGTGGCACGGAACGTGGACCGACCTCGACCGGGACGGGTGGATCACGGACCCTGCGTTCACCGGCGCCGCGTTCGTCGACGTCATGAGCGGCCGCACCTGCGGCGAGCGGTCGCTGCGCGTCGACGACCCCGACGGCGGGATCGTCGGCAACGTCTCCTTCCGTTGTAGCGCGGCGGACGAATGGGACGGCGCCACGACGAGCGCGGACGCCGTCGAGGTCGTCGGCTACGTCACGCCCTACGTACCGACGCAGACGCACGCCGGCCTCACGCTCTTCGAGGAGCAGACGCGCAACCCCGACCTCGCGTTCCGCCTCGACCCGACGGCTCCCGAAGGCGGGCGCTACCTCGCTCCGCGCTCGAACTTCGACCTCGTGCCCTTCGACAACGGCCTCCTGGAGACGACCGTGACCGAGGTCTTGTCCAAGCCCACGCTCGCGACGACGGGACCGCGCACGAAGATCTTCGGGGACCTGTCCCTCATCGACGTCGACCTCTACACCTCGATCGACCCGAACGTCGAGACGCTCTACCAGGACCGCGTCCTCCGCGAGATCGCCTCGCGCGACTGCGACGCCGACCACCCGGAGAACAACGCGCCCCTCGTCCCGCGCCTCTTCGAGGCCGACGGCAACGGCTGCGTCGCGGCCACGCCCCTCGCCGACGTCGTCGAAGCGACGTACCCCACCGTGGGGCCCGTTGCGGCCCGCGTGCTCCCGCCGGCGGAGAACGACGGCCCGGAGGGCGTGGGACGCCATTCGACGCGGCCGCACGTCTGGTTCGACGTCGACCTCGCGTACGCTGCGTACGTCCCCGCCGCCGCGGTGACGCAGGACGGCGACCTCGGCCAAGTTGCGCCGATGGCGGACGGCCGCGCCGGCGCGCCGCTCGTCGCCGGCGTCTACGGGCACCTCGGCGTGTGGCACGACCTCGACGCCGACGGCTGGATCGGCGCTCCGGCCGTCCCCCACGGGTGCGGCGACGCGTACGCGTGCGGCACCGTGCAGGACCCGAACCTCTACCGCGACACGGAGGAATGGAACCCGACGTGCCGCCCCGTCGGGACCACCGGCATCGTGAACGCGACGCTGTCCTCGTCGACCGGCGCCTGGGGCCCGACGGGGGCGTACCTCGTGAGCGACGGGGAGCCCCGATCCAGCGGGTTCGCGTCCGAGCCGTTCGACGACGTCGTCCTCGACCTCCTCGATGCGGACGTCGACCGGCTCGTGCTCGCCGGCCCGATCCCGGTCCACCTCGTCTGCACCGGTCCGCCCGGATTCTACCGCTCGTACGAGCACGTCGTGTTCCCGATCGCGAAGGCGGACTTCGACGTCCGCCTCGAGACCGAGGTCTTCCGGGTCTCCTTCCTCGCGGCGGACGGCCCCGTGACGGAGCAGACGTTCGACGAGGACACCGTACCCGCGTCCATGTCCACATGAGGACGCGCGGGCCCCCTTAGGAAAGGCGACGGTGGACATGGACCTTGCGGTACCGCGCCTCGGGGGCCTGCGACGGTCGACACGACAGCCTCAAGCACCTGGAGTCCACCAGCCACGTCCGGAGATGCGATGATCCCTCCGAAGTCCGTGCTCGTGGCGGAATTGGAACGAGTCCTTCCGCGCGCGGCCGCTCGAGAAGCCGTGGAGGACGCCCTTCGGCGCTCCGACGGACGCGGCGACGCGTTCCCACGATCCCTCGAGCATTCGCTCGCGCGACACCTGGCGCCGGAAGACGTGGACGAGGTCCTCGCGAGCCTCGGGTACGAGCACGCCCACGCGCAGTTCGAGATCCCGCGGTGATGCCGCGGACCTCCGACAATCCTAAGAGATAGCCGCGCCTCCGCCGCACGATTGTCCCGGAAATGGCTGCGCGAGCGCAGCAAGGACGCGTGGTACAAGAAGGCGAAGAAGGAGGGCTACCGCTCGCGCGCCTCCTACAAGCTCCTCCAGATCGACGAGAGGTTCGAGTTGTTCGAGCCGGGCATGCGCGTCGTCGACCTCGGCGCCGCCCCCGGCGGCTGGAGCCAGGTCGCCGCCATCCTCGTCGGGAGCGGCGGCTCCGTCATCGGCGTCGACCTCGACCCGATCACCCCGCTCACCGAGGACGAGGTCGGGGACGATGCGGCCCCCGCGACGTTCCTCCGCGGCGACATCACCCGCTCCGACACCGTGGCGCGCACGCTCGAAGCTGCCGGCGGAGCCGCGGACGTCGTCATCAGCGACATGAGCCCCAACATCTCGGGCCAGTACAGCGTCGACCAGGCGCGCAGCGCCCACCTCGCCGGGAAGGCGCTCGCCTTCGCGGAACGCGTGCTCGTCCCGGGAGGCGCGTTCATCTGCAAGGTCTTCGAGGGCGAGGACCTCAAGCCGTTCCTCGACGAGGTCCGGGCCAGGTTCCGCGAGGTCAAGGTCACGAGCCCCGCTGCAAGCCGCAGCTCCTCGAGCGAGGTCTACGTCGTCGCGCGCGACTTCGTCGCGATGAAGATGCCGCCGCTCACGGAGGCGTGGAAGGAAGGGACTCCCGTCGCGGACGCGCCGATCCGGAAGCGGAAACGCGCGGAGAAGGCGGAGCGCGACGGATCGGAAGATCCGCGTTGAGCCGCGGAGACTCGGCAGTTGGCCACGCCGCCTCAGGTCCACGAAGACCACGAACCTCCACGAACATCACGAACCCCGGGAGGATCCGTGGAGTTCGTGACGTCTCGTCGTCTTCGTGGCCTTCAAGCGGCTGACCAGGCACCGAGACTTCCAAAGGAAGGGTTTTCGGTCTTCGAGGGGTGCCTGGCGGCGCAGCGCCGTCCCGAGCGAGAAGCCGCTCTACGCGTCGCGCGCCGGCGCCGCGCGCCGTCCGATCTCCCTCAGCACCTCGCGCAGCTCCCGCTCCCCCGCGTCCGTGCGGATCGCCGTCTGCCGCATGTGCGTGCGCGCGGCGCGGAAGCCGCGCTCGCGCAGCGCGGGCAGGAGCCGGTCGAACCGCGGCGGGTCGGTCTTCGCGCGCGCCGCGGCGTGGTGGATGTCGACGTAGAGCGGCGGCGCGACGGCCTCCTCCTCGATCGACGCGAGGAGCGCGGCCGTGGCGTCGGGCTTCGCGAGCCGCTCGTTCGCGCCGCGTCCCCGCGCGCCACGCGCGACGTGCTCGTCGAAGAGCGACCCGATCCACAGCGGCCCGGCGCTGCGGGGGACCGCGCCACAGTGGTCGCACACGGCGGGAGCCGCGGACGAAAGGCCGCGCTCGCCACACGCGCACAGCGTCGCGTAGCCGATCTCAGCGAGGGCGCGGTCGGCGCGTCCCGCGCCCGGCCGCGCTCGGAGGTAGATGCGGTAGTAGTGGTCCGTCGCGTGGGCGAGCACCGGCGCGAGCGCGACGTCGTGCTTCGCCGCCTGCCGCGCCGCGAAGCCGGCAAGGATGCGCAGCGCGATCTCGTGACCGATCTCGCAGCGCAGCGGCGTCGCGAGGTAGCGGCGCCTGCACACGTCCGGGTACACGCCGAAGAGCGCGGTCGTGTCGGTCGCGGCGAGGGCGAGCACGCCGCCGGCGAGGACGGACCGCGCCGCCGCGTCGACGAACACGCTCGGGGAGCCGAAGGGGTCCACGTCGATGCCGTGCCAGCGCGTCTCCCACAGCAGCGCCGAGAGGTCGCGCCGGTGGACCTCGACCTTCACGCCGTTGCGCTCGGCGTTCTGCCCGACGAGCGCGGCGGCGTCCCCGTCGCGGTCGTTCGCCGCGACATCGAGCCGCGGCTCGCGGCTCGACTCGCCGTGCGGCGGCACGGCGTGGTCGAGACCGCCGGAAAGCGCGAGGCGCACGGCGCGCGCGCCGCTCGCGGCGAGGCCGTCGAGCACGCGGGCGCCGTCGGGGAGCGCGGCGCGGTAGACGCACAGGCTCACGTCGCGCGAGAGCGCCATCGCCGGGTTGTAGAACACGCCCTCGCCGCGCGTGCCGGGGCCGCGGCCGTGGCTCGCGAGGCCCGGGATGAGGAGGCGGGCGGCTCCCTCTCGGATCTCCGTGAGAGAGCCGAGACTCACCGCGGGGCACGCTCCGCGGTGTGGTCTTGGATCTCCGTGAGAGAGCCGAGACTCACCGCGGGGCACGCCCCGCGGTGCGGTCCTGGACTTCCACGAGGTCCACGCGACGGGGAGCGGCGACCTCCGGATAACCGTTTTCACCGTGCGCGGCCGTGCGGGCGCCGGAAGGGTCAAGCCGTATGTCAACAGATGTTGACCCCGTGGAGTTCGAGACCTCGGTTCGGCGGATCGGAGGGAGCACGTTCGCGCTCATCCCTCCGGACGTCGCCCGTGAGCTCGGCCTCGCACCCGGGGCCCGTGTCGTCGTCGAGGTCCGCAGGCGCGGGGCGACGGGAGCCGAGCTCATGAAGATCTTCGGGAAGTACCGGGGGAAGCGCGCGAGACCGTTCACCGCCGCGGACCGCCGCGCGATCTGGGGCGACTTCGGTGAGCGCTGACCTGCGGCTGCTCGACACGAGCGTCCTCGTCGCCGTCGCGCGGGGGGACGAGACCGTGCTCCCGCTCGCGGCGCAACGCGACGCCCGCGCCTTCGTCACGTCGGCGCTCGCCATCGCCGAGCTCGCATCTCTCGAGGGACGGGGCCGCTTGCCGGCCGGCATCGCCGAGGACTTCGTCGCGACGTTGCGGGTCGAGCCCGTCTTGCGGGAGGACGCCCTCGCCGGTGGTCGGCTCCACGGACGGCTCCGGAGCACACGCGGATCGAAAGCTAGCCTCGTCGATGCGCTCATGCTCGCGACGGCGCGGCGGATCGGCGCACGGCTCGTGACGCTCGACGGGGACCTTGGCGACGAAGCGGACGTCGATCGCCTCCTGCCCTGAGGGACCGGGCCGCGGCTCGCGAGGTCCGCGATGAGTAGGCGGGCGGCCCCCTCTTGGACTTCGACGATGGCCACGCGGCGGCGCGCGCCCCCCGGCGTTCGCTCTTGGCGTACCTCCGCGCCCCAACGTTTATGATGGGGCCGCCCGCCTTCGCGCGCGAGGATCGAACGTGGACGGTCGGTGGCACGGTCGGAACGGGAGGGGAGCGAGGCTCCTGCTCGCGGTCATGACCTTGGTCCCCGCGGCCGTCCTTTCAGGTTGCCTCGGCGGCGCGCCGGAGGAGGCGCTCGCGGCGGCCGGGAGGATCGTGACCGCGGCGAGGAGCAGGGGGGACCATCGTCGCTCCTTCGCGTGTCGGCCGCCCACGGGGTCCTCCGCGCCCGGAGGCGGGCGGGCCTTTCATAAAGCTTGGGGCGCGGGAAACGCTCAAGACCGGACAGGAAAGGTACACCGCCCCGCGGGGCATGCCGCCGCGTGGACCTCGTCGAAGTCCAGGAGGGGCTGCCC
>DATDQL010000049.1:0-5041 GCA_035292305.1 Thermoplasmatota archaeon | reverse complement strand
ACCCCACGAGATACGCGACGAGGACCCGCCGTTCGCGGGGCGAGCCGGGCGCCAGGTGGAACGCGGCGACGAGCCCGGCGCCCGCCGCCGTGATCGCCGGCAGCGTCCACGCGACGGCGCCCGCGAGCGTATCCGCCAGGAGCAGGTTCTCGGCGACGAAGAGGAGGCCGAAGGCGCACGAGAGCGTCCCCACGCTCCAGCCGAGGCGCGTGGTCCGCCCGACGACGAGGATGAAGGCGCCGACGAGGGCGAAGAGGAACGCCCCGGCTGCGTTGAGCAGCGCGGCACCCGAAAGGTCGAGCGTCACGGCGAAGCGCCCACGGGCAGCCCCGGATATGAACGCTGCGGGGGCGCGCGTCGCCGGCGGCGGCCCCTCAATGCGCCTTCGGCACCGCGACCTTCGCCGCCGCTTTCGCCGCTCCCTTCTCGCCCGCCTCGCGGTGCTTCGGGTGGTACTTGTCGATCCACTGGCGGCCCTCGCTCACGAGGGTGGGGGCGTGCTCGAATCGGAAGCCTCATCATCGCGCCGCGACGTCGTCCGGCCGGGTCGGAGGAAAGAGGGAAATGGCCGTGGACTATCAAAAGGGGTTGATGTGGCCGGTCATCACGGTGGCGCTCGTCATCGCCGTGTTCTGGCTGGTCGAGAAGGCCTACGCGGGGGCCGAGGCGATGATTGGCATCGCCGGATTCGCGCCAGGGCTCACGCTCATCGGTGCGTGGGGTGGCTGGAGCCTCGTCCGGACGGGTGGGGGCTACTGGCACGGTGCCCTCGCGGGGATCGTCCTGTGGCTCACCTGCATCGTGCTCGACGTCGTCTTCTTCGGAGTGCTGAGCGGCGCCGCGTTGGGGGACGTGTGGGGCCCCTTCCTCGCGGAATCCAGCCTGCTCTTCTTCGGGGCGCTCGCCGGCGGCGGCTGGGCCGCGTCGGAGAGATAGGCGGAGCTTCCGCGCGGAGCCCGGGTCCGCCGAGGGGTGGGCTTGGGCCCGGCCCCCAGGCCTCCCGTCGGAGGACGTGTTCGAGCAGACGGCCCGAGCGTGACGGGTCCCTTCAGTGCGCCTTCGGCATCGCGACCTTCGCCGCCGCCTTCTCCGCGCCCTTCTCGCCCATCTTGCGGTGCGCGGGGTGGTACTTCTCGATCCACTTGCGGTCCAGCCTCGTGAGCTGGTCCTCGGGGATCGTCGCGACGAGCTCCCAGAACAGGTCGAGCGTGCCGGGGCCGATGTCGCGGTCCTCGTCCTTCCCCTGCCGGACCGCCTTGTCCTCGAAGATGTCCGCGAACTCGAGGAACCTGCGGTCGCGCTCCGAGAGGGCTTCCTTGCCGACGATCGCGACGAGGCCGCGCAGGTCGCGCCCTTCGGCGTAAGCCGCGTAGCACTGGTCGGAGATCGACTTGTGGTCCTCGCGCGTCGTGTCCTTGCCGATGCCCGCGTTCATCAGGCGCGAGAGCGACGGGAGCACGTTGATCGGCGGGTAGATGCCCTTGCGGTGCAGCTCGCGCGAGATGACGATCTGGCCCTCGGTGATGTAGCCCGTGAGGTCCGGGATCGGGTGCGTGATGTCGTCGCCCGGCATCGTGAGGATCGGGACCTGCGTGATCGATCCCTTGCGACCCTTGATCTTGCCCGCGCGCTCGTAGAGCTGCGCGAGGTCGGTGTACATGTAGCCCGGGTAGCCGCGACGGCCCGGGACCTCTTCGCGAGCCGCGCCGATCTGCCGGAGCGCCTCGCAGTAGTTCGTCATGTCCGTGAGGATGACGAGCACGTGGTAGTCGTGCTCGTAGGCGAGGTACTCCGCGGCCGTGAGCGCCATGCGCGGCGTGATGAGGCGCTCGATCGCGGGGTCGTCCGCGAGGTTCACGAAGAGCACCGCGCGCTGGAGGGCTCCCGTGCGCTCGAAGTCTGCCTTGAACGCCTGGTACTCCTCGTTCGTGATGCCCATCGCGGCGAAGACGACGGCGAACTGCTCGGTCGAGCCCGGCACCTTGGACTGGCGCGCGATCTGGAGCGCGATCTCGTTGTGCGGGAGACCGGACGACGAGAAGATCGGGAGCTTCTGTCCGCGGACGAGCGTGTTCATCCCGTCGATGGTCGAGATGCCCGTCTGGATGAACTCCTTCGGAGACTCGCGCGAGTACGGGTTGATGGCCGCGCCGACGATCTCGAGGCGCTTCTCCGGGATGATCTCGGCGCCTCCGTCGCGTGGCGCGCCGCGGCCGGACAGGATGCGTCCGAGCATGTCCTTCGTGACCGGGAGCTTGATCGTCTCGCCGAGGAACTTGACCGAGGCGTCGCGGTTGATGCCGGTCGTTCCCTCGAAGACCTGCACGGCGACGAGCTCGGCGGACGTGTCGAGGACCTGGCCGCCCTTCAGGGTCCCGTCGGAGAGGCGGATCTGCACGAGCTCGCCGTAGCCGACCGGCTCGGTCTTCTCGACGAACACGAGCGGACCGGCGACCTCGGTGACCGTCTTGTACTCCTTGACCATGCGAACCGACCCCGCGAGTCGGGGGGCTCTATATGAAACTTGCTCGGGTCTCCGGTGCCCCCTCACGGGGCCGGGATGCGCCGCATGGCCGCCACCGATGGAACGGGTCCTTCGGGGTGCTCGGTCAAGAGGAACAGCATGTCGGCTCCGGGCGGCGTCAGGTTCGCGTCCGGCGGTGCGACGACCGGGAGCCTCCGGCGTCGCGTCGGGCCACGACGGGCTCGACGAGCCGTCGCTCGCCGTCGTACACGCGCGTCGTGCTGCTCGTGCGCACCCCCTCGACCTCCGCGACGATGACGGCGTCGCGCGTGGCGATCCGGAACGTCTCGCCGCGGCTGGCGACGTCGCTGGGGTCGCTCGTGACCTGTCGAAGGCAACCTCCTGCGCCGACCCGACAGCCTCAAGCGCCTCCCCGACGTGCTCGCGACCGTGCTCGATATCGCCGCCGCCGACGTGCTGGCCGCGGACCCGTCCGACATGCTCGGTGCGGTGCTCCGCTGGCCCGAGGCGCTCGCCGAGGCGACGCGGGAACCCGCCCCTCCGCGCATCCCGCGGCCCTCCCGCGTCCTCGTCGTCGGCCTCGGCGGCTCGGCCATCAGCGGCGACTACGCGGCCCGCTGGGCCGACCGCGTCGGTCCCGTCCCCGTCCTCGTCCGCCGCGGATACGACGTCCCCGCCTGGGTCGACTCGTCCACGCTCGTCGTCGCCGTCTCCTACTCCGGCGGGACCGAGGAGACGCTCAGCTCCTTCGTCGCTGCGCGCAAGCGCGGCGCCCGCCTCGTCGGCGTCGGCACCGGCGGCGAGCTCAAGCGCTTCGCGGAAAGGGCGCGCGCGCCATTCGTCCCCGTCCGCGCGGGTCTCCAACCGCGGGCCGCGATGCCGCATGTGCTCGCGAGGCTCGCCGACGTCCTCGAGGCGGCAGAAGTCCTTCCCGGCGCGCGCGACGAGATCGAGGCCGCGATCCCCCACCTCCAGAAGCTCGTCCAGGATCTCGCGGCCGACGCGCCGCCGAGCCGCAACGAGGCGAAGCGCACCGCGCTCGCCCTCGAAGGGACCGTCCCGGCGGTTTACGCCGCGGACCACCTCGGACCGGTCGCGCGCCGGTTCGCGAACCAGCTCAACGAGAACGCGAAGGTCGTGGCGTTCCACGGCGAGATGCCCGAGATGAACCACAACGAGCTCGTCGGCTGGAGCGAGGACGACGACCTCGACCGCCTCACGATGGTGCTCCTCCGGCACGCCGCGGAGATCCCGCAGGTCCAAGAGCGGTTCGAGTTCACCGCGCAGGTCGTCCAGGCGCGTGGCGGTCGCGTCGTCCAGCACGCGATGCGGGGGCACGCCCCGCTCGCGGAGGCGCTCGCGCACACGATCCTCGCCGACGCCGTGAGCATCTACCTCGCCGCCATCCGGCGCAAGGACCCGACGCCCGTCTCGATCATCGCGCGTCTCAAGGAGAAGGTCGCGGCGCTCGGCCTCACGCAGGGGCTGGCGCACGCGCTGTGACCTCAGGCGGTCTCCCGTACGGACCGCGACGCGAACGTCTCCGCCCACGCAGCGTGCCGCTCCGCAGTGCGCACGAGGACGGCGAACGCGCCCGGCTGAGTGATCGGGAACGCGGTCGTATCACGGAGCCGCGTCCGGAACCGCTCGAACCGCTGCTTCTCCTCGACCGCGACGCGTAGCAGGGTCATCGGCGTGACCGTGCCCACCGCGTACGAGCGAAGCGCCGACGGGGGCCGCGCCGAGAACGAGGCGTGACGCATGCGGCCGAAGCGGCGCTCGTCGACGAGCCGGTCGGCGAGCGCGCGTAGCTCGGCTTCGGGGAGTGCGCTCATTGGCGACGTAACTTTCGTTCGATGGTTGCGCGTCATCGTAACGCGTGCCGCGCAGTACGTGAGCATCAGACTTGTCCGGAGATCCCGCGGACCTGGGGACGCTGTCCCCGCGCCGCTTCACAGCCCGCGACTCTCCCCTTCGACGTACGCGGTCGCGACGAGGTGCGCGAGTCGGAGCGGCTCCGGGACGAGGCCGCGGATCGTCGTCGCGGCGAGGAGCGCGGGGACGTCGCGCTCGGCCATGCCGACGCACCGGACGCCGATGGGCTTGCCTTCCGTTGGGTACATGCGCGGCGCGTGGCGGCGCAGGATCGCGACCTTGCGTTCAGCGCCGTCGACGTGCCTCCGGAGCGCGTCCTCCATCGCCGCGAGATCGGGCTCGCCTTGCGTCACGGCGAGGACGGGGACGCGTGTCCGCTCGTGGAGGGCGTCGAGGTCGACGACGTTGAAGCCGCCGAGGGCGATGCCGTCGAGGAGGATGGCGCGGATCTCGTCGCGGAAGCGCGAACGTGCCACGGAGGTGGCGAGAGCGTCGGTGGCGTCGTCGCCGTCGACCTCGACCTCTGTCCGGAGGACGCCCTCGACGTAGCCGCCGCCGCGTGCGACGACGCCGATGACGGGGACTGTCGAGTCGTCCCAGGTGAATGGGCCGTCGTCGAAGCCCAGGATGCGCGCGTCGGCCTTCACAGGACGGCAGCCGCGCGCGCAGGTTTCCGCGTTG
>DATDQL010000048.1:0-2641 GCA_035292305.1 Thermoplasmatota archaeon | reverse complement strand
GCTCGAGGATCCGGACGAGTTCCTCGCCAAGATCGAGTGGCTCTCCGAGCATCCGCACGAGGCGACGCGGGACGAGGTCCGCTTCCGCGATGGGCGCGTCTTCGACCGCTGGAGCACCCCCATCCGCGGGGGCGACGGCATGTTGTACGGTCGCGGGTGGTACTTCCGGGACATCACCGACCGCAAGCAGCGGGAGGCCGAGCTCGAAGCGGCGACCGCGCGGCTCCGGGAGGACGAGGCCGCGCGCGTGCGGCTCGTCAACGACGTCGCGCACGACCTGGCCCTCCCGCTCACGGCGATGCGGGTCGAGCTCGAGCTCCTGCGGAAGACCGCCGCGACCCAGCCGGCGCAGGCGCGTTCGATCGACGTGTTCGCGCGCGGCATCGACCACCTGAAGCGCCTCGTGGCCGACCTCAAGGACGTCGCGCGCCTCGACGCAGGGCAGCTCGCGCTCGATCTGCAGGACCTCGACCTCGCGGTGGTCGTCGCGGAGACGGCCGCGCTGCTCGTCGAGACGGCGAAGGAGCGCGGCATCGCGCTCGAGACCGACGTCCAGGGTCCCCTCGCGGCGCGCGTCGACGCGGCGCGCGTCCGGCAGATCCTCTTCAACCTCATCGGCAACTCGCTGAAGTTCACGCCGGACGGCGGTCGTGTCCGCGTCGTCGCGCGCGCCGAGGGGGGCGAGGTGCGCGTGGACGTCACGGACACCGGCATCGGTCTCGCGCCCGAAGAGATCGAGGCCGTCTTCACGCCGTTCCGCGAGGGCCGGCGCGCGGTCCGCGGCGAACGAGGGACCGGACTCGGACTCCACATCTCGCGCGGGCTCGCCGAGCGCCACGGCGGCCGCCTCTGGGCCGAGAGCGCGGGGAGAGGCCACGGCGCGACGTTCCACCTCGCCCTTCCGCGGCTTTGAGGCGCGAGCGCCGCTTCACTCGGCCAGCAGCCCGCCGTCCACCGCGAGCGCGTGGCCCGTCACGAACGAAGCCTCGTCCGAGAGGAGCCAGACGACCGCGGAGGCGACCTCGCGGGGCTCGCCGATGCGACCGAGCGGGTGCGCGTCCGCGAGTGCCTCGATGACCTCCGCCGGCAGGTCGGCGAGCATGGGAGTGCGGATCGCGCCAGGGCAGACCGCGTTCACGCGGACGCCGCGCTTCGCGCACTCGAGCGCCGCCGATCGCGTCAAGCCGAGGACACCGTGCTTCGAGGCGGAGTACGCGGACGACCCCTCGAACCCTGTGATGCCGGCGACGGACGAGCAGTTCACGATGGCCCCACGGCCCTGCGCCGCGAGGACGGCGAGTTCGGCGCGCATGCAGAGCCACACGCCGCGCAGGTTCACGGCGAGGATGTCGTCGAACTCGGCCTCCGACGTGTCGGCGAGCGGCACGTCGCCGCGCCAGATGCCGGCGTCGTTGAACGCGCCGTCGAGGCCGCCGAACGCCTCGACCGCCGAGCGCACGAGCCCCTCGACCTGCAGCGCCGAGCGCACGTCGCATCGCACGAAGCGCGCGTCGCCGCCTGCTGCCGCGACCTCCTCGACGACCGCCGCGCCGCCCTCGGCGTCGATGTCCCCGACGACCACGCGCGCGCCCTCCGCGGCGCACAGGGTCGCGGTCGCGCGGCCGATCCCTGAGGCGCCGCCGGTGACGAGGATGCGTTTCCCGGGGAGGCGTGGGGGCATGGCCGTGGGAACGCGGCGGGGACCTTGAGCGCGACGGGTGGCGCGCGGTGTTCCGGCCGGTCGGGGGCTCTCGCGTCCGACGTCGGACGTCGCCTTGAAGGAGGCGCGTCGCGTCGTCCGCGCGTGGTCCTCCGGGTCTTCGCCTCCGCCGCCTCCGCGCGTCACACCGCCCCTCCGGGACATGTCGAGCGCCCCGAGCGCCTCGGGGCCGCGATCCGCGGCGTCGCCCTCGCAGGCCACGCGGAGCTGGGCGAAGCGAGGGCCGCGACGCGCGAGGAGCTGCTCCGCGCGCACGCCGGGGAGATGGTCGCGACCGTGGAGCTAGCGTGCGCGGCTTCCGCCTGGTTGGACGCGGACACGTTCGTGACGCCCGGGAGCTGGGACGCGGCGCTCAACGCCGCGGGCGCGGCCGTCGAGGCCGCGGAGTCCGCCGCGCGCGGCGAGCCCGCGTTCGCCATCGTCCGCCCGCCCGGCCACCACGCGACTCGCACGCGCGCGATGGGGTTCTGCCTCCTCAACAACGTCGCGGTCGCGGCCGCCGCGCTCGCCGCGCGCGGGAAGCGCGTCGCGGTCTTCGACTTCGACGTGCACCACGGGAACGGCACGCAGGACGTCTTCTGGCAGGACCCTCGCGTCCTCTACGTCAGCATCCACCAGCACCCGCTCTACCCCGGCACGGGCGCGGTGGAGGAGGCGGGCGCGGGCCCTGGCGCGGGGACGACGGTGAACCTCCCCGTCCCCGCGGGGACGGCCCACGACGGGTGGCTCGAGATCGTCGAGCGCGTCGTCGTCCCCGTCATCGCGCGCTTCGCGCCGGACGTGCTGCTCCTGAGCGCGGGGTTCGACGCGCACGTCCGCGACCCGCTAGGCGGCCTGCGCCTCGTCGCGCCCACGTTCCACACGGCCACCGCGCGGCTCGTCGAAGTATGCCCCCGCGCCGCGGCCGTGCTCGAAGGCGGG
>DATDQL010000047.1:0-6444 GCA_035292305.1 Thermoplasmatota archaeon | reverse complement strand
ACCATGAGCGCCGCGATCGCGATGACCGTCGCGACGACCGCGAGCACGCCGGCCATCCACACGCCGGACCAACGGGCGTACGCGGGGTCGAGCGCGGCCCCGGCCGCCTCGCGGTCCGCCGCGTCGGCCATCTTGACCTCGAGCGGGAGGAGCACGAAGTACCACGCGAGCCCCGCGAGCGTCATGAGGATGAGCGACGCGAGCGCCCACGGCGCCTCCGCGATGCTGCCCCCCCACAGCCCGAGCACGCGGATGATCGGGTAGCCCGCGGCGAAGGTGAGGATGCCCGCCCACGCGGTGACGCGCTTGTCGAGGGCGTGCACGCGGTCGAGCACGAAGGCGCGCTGCGCAGGCGTACCCGCTCGGTCCGCCGAGGCCTTCCACGCGACGAGCAGCACGAAGTTCGCGAGAAGCGTGATCGAAGCGATCACGTGCACGAGCTTGAGAAGGCCCGCGAGGACCACGACCGCGCAACCGCGCGGCCCACCTTAAAGGAGGCGAAGCACCTCGCGTTCGAGCCGCGCGCCGTCGACGACCTCGCCGGGGCGCGTCTCCCACGCGATGCGCCCGTCGCGGTCCACGAGCACCTGCTTGGGGAGCGTGACCGCGTCGTACAGGACGCGAGCCCCGTCGGTGTCGAGCGCGAAATCCCACGGGACTCCGAGCTCGTCCCGGAAGGCGCGCAGGTCCGCTTCGTCCTCGAGAGGGTCGACGTCGATGCTCACGGCGACGAGACCAGCGCCCGCGCGTCGTGCGTGGACGTCGGCGAACTCCGGGATCTGGCGACGGCAGGGCACGCACCATGTGGCCATGAAATCGAGGAGCACCACGCGCCCGCGCTCCTCGGCGAGCGAGAACGCATCGCCGTCGACGGTCCGGACGACGAATGGGGGCGCGATCGGCGGCTCGTCCAGGGTCGGGCGCAGGCACCCTGCGGCCGCGTGGCCGACTAGGACGACGAGCAGGAGCGCAGCGCGCACGGACGGCGCGAGGCGCGTCCAGGACATCAAGGCTCTGCCGTCGCGAGCGACGCCGGGAAGCCCGCGCTCGCCATGCGGTCGAGGATCGCCTTGACGGTCGGGCCGACGTCCGTCCCTACCCGGTCCTTCAACGGGGCGGCATCGGCGACGATCCCGAGGAGGAGGCCGCTGTCCGCGAGGATCACCGGCCCACCGGAGTCGCCGGGCGTCGTCGCCGCGGCCCACGTGAAGCTTGAAGCGTCGTCGGTGAGGAGGACGCCGTCCTTGGCGCGACCGGAGGAGGAGTCCGGGAGCCCGTGCCCGAACGTCTTCAGCGGCGCGCCGAGCGGCGTCGAGAGCGGGTCCGTCACGTGACCCGTCGGGCCGCCGATCTCGCGGATCTCGGCGTCCCACGGGACGTCGGACGCGAGGAGGATGAAGCCGAAGTCGAACGTTCCGGGCTCGTCCCACGCGCGCACGACCGTGCCGATCGTCGGGAAGTCCGCATTCCGGACCTCGTCCCCTACGCGGCTCGCGACGCAGTGGCCCGCCGTGGCCGCATAGACCTCTCCGCCCGGACCGCGCAGGAAGAAACCGATCGTGCAGAACGCGGGCGAGCCGATCGCGTCCCCGGGGCGCAGGTCGGTGTCCTCCGGGGGGAACGCCATCGTGGGCGCCGCCAGGACGACGACCGTGAGCAGGGCTACGAGCATGGCGCGCACGCTGCACGACCTCCCGTACCGACAGGAAGGGCTCCCCCGGCATGTATCTTCGTCACTCCCCGAAGTTACAGCCCGTCGGCGACTCCCGGCCGCGCGAGGGCCCGCTCGTTCGGCTCCCCCGCCGAGGAACCGCGGAGAGCAACCGGGCGGATCGCCGCGCGGGAACGGAAGCGTTTTGGGAGCGGACCGCCGGTGCTCCGACGATGGGCGCAACGCGGACGGCGGTGACGGTCCCCGTCCCCGAGATCGAGGACTGCGGCGACTGCGCGCGCCTCGTCCACGACTACCTGAAGGACCAACCCGGGGTCGTCCTCGTCGCGATCGACCGCGCGCGCCGGGAAGCCCGCATCGAGCTCGGGACGGACGCGCCGGCCGAGGCCCAAGTCGCGGGCCTTCTCCGAGCCGCCCTCGCCGGCGCCGCGCGGCGCCCGTCGCTCGCGGAGGCGCACCGCGCGCACGACGGGGACACCGCGCGCGAGGCCCGCGCGAAGCACGACCACACGCACACGCACGAAGGGCTGCACGACATGGCGCTCAGCAACCGTCGCCGACTCCTCGTCGCCGCGGGCCTCGGCGCGGTCGTCGTCGGGCTCCAGGTCGCGGGCGGCGTGTGGTCCGGGTCCCTCCTCCTCCTCAGCGACGCCGCGCACATGTCGACGGACCTCGCATCGATCCTCCTTGCCGCGTGGGCCGTCCACATCGCGGCGCGGCCTGCGACGCCCGAGAAATCGTTCGGGTGGCACCGCAGCGAGATCGTCGCCGCGTTCGTGAACGCCCTCGGACTTTGGGTCGTGAGCGCGGTCTTCATCGTCGAGGCCGTGCGGCGCCTCCGGGCGCCGCCCGACGTCGACGGCCGCGTCGTGCTCGGCGTCGGCATCGTCTCGCTCGCGGTGAACGTCGCCCTCGCGGTCCTGCTCGCGCGCGGCTCCGGGCGGAACCTCAACATCCGAAGCGCCTACGTGCACGTCCTCGGCGACGTCCTTGGCAGCGTCGGCGCGATCCTCGCGGGCGCCGCCGTCCTCTTCCTCGGCTGGCGTTGGGCCGACCCCGTGTTCACGCTCCTCGTCACCGCGATCCTCGTCGCATGGACGTGGCGCTTGACGCGCCAGACGCTCCACATCCTACTCGAAGGCACCCCGGAGGACACGGACACTGCCGCGATCCGGCGCGACGTGCTCTCCGTCCCCGGCGTCGACGACCTGCACGACCTCCACGTGTGGAGCCTCACGACCGGCGTCCACTCCATGAGCGCGCACGTCGTGGTCTCGGACGCGGCGAGCGCGCCCGAAGTCACTCGCGGCGTGCGCGCGAAACTCCACGCGCACGGGCTCGACCACGTCACGCTCGAGATCGAGCCTGCAGGGACGCTCTGCGCGGCGTGCGAGTGACGACGCGGACGAGACGCACCGTGCCCGCAGGCACGGAGCGGTCTCGGACGCGGCGCGAGCTCCGGAGGTCACTCGAGGCGTACGCGCCAAGCTCCACGCGCACGGGCTCGACCACGTCACGCTCGAGATCGAGCCAGCAGGCACGCTCTGCGCAGCGTGCGATCGAGACGCGTGTTGCGGTTGCGGTCACGCCGCGATGACGCGATTACGCGATGACGCGATGGATGCGAGGCGAAGGACAACTCACAAAGGACAAAGACGGGGTCAACGGGTCTGGCCCCTCTGCCCGTCGGCCCGCTCCTTGTCCGTTGCCGGTTGTCCCTTGTCCTTCGGCGGCGTCGGTGCGTACCGCCGAACCGGCGCGCGCCCTCGAGAGGCGGAAGGGTCATGCACGTAGAGCACCGGATACGGTCCATGGCCCTAGGCGAGTCGGTCGTCCGGCACAGACCCCTCCGCTTCCAGGAAGCGCTGCAGGAGTCCACGCGGATGCTCCGCGACCAGTTCGGCAACGTCGACCAGCAGGCCGCGGTCAGCCTCGCGATATTCCTGTACACGAGCGGGGAGCGGCAGGAGTTCCTGGAGCGCAGCGGAGTTCCGGACGACCTCCCGTACGGCGGGCAGTAGGGAGCCGCGCGGGACCTGCACGCCCGACGTCGCGACGCCCTCGCAACCTCGAGAAACGGCATCGACGCGCTCGCACTCGCGCGGCCGTCGAACCCCGACCGCGATCGGCCCCAGTGCGCAGATACGGATTTGAACCGTAGAACCACTAAGGACTAGCCCCTCAAGCTAGCGCCGTTGACCAGGCTTGGCTATCTGCGCGAGTACGCGCGCCCCCGAGGGCGCGAGTCCGTGACGCGCGCTTCTTGTTAAAAGGTTTCGGCCCGCCCGCTCGCAGCCCTCCCGAGGTCGCGGCCACCTCCGGAAAGGTGCGAAGCCCGCGGAACGCGCTCGCGGGCCGCATGCGACTCGAGCGGATCGCGGCGTGGCGGAGGATGGACGAAGGGAAAGAGCCGGGTGCGGCGGAGGAACCTGGGACCACGGTTCGCCGGCCCAAGAAGGAGACGACGCCAAGGTCGGGCAAGGACCGTAGTTCGGGCGATTCCCCGAATGACGGGAATATAGGAAACACGCGTACTCGGGGAAACACGCGCCTCGGCGTGCCGCCCCCTCCGTGGCGTCCTTCCCCGGACGGCTGGAACCGCCGCGTCCCGCCCTCGGACTCCTTCGCCGCCTCCGGCGACGCCCTCGTCGGCGCGGTGCGCGTGTCTGCGGAGGGTCGCGCCGCGGTGAACGCGCTCGTCGCACGCCTCACGTTGACGTGGGGTCGGCGAGCGACGCAGCTCGAGTCGGTCGCGTTGCTGCTCGAGTTCGCGGAGGCGCACGGGGTCGAGTTCCAGGAGTTCGCCCGCTCGCGGGCCGGGACATAGGCGCCGTCGTCGCCCGAACGAGCTCACCTCGGCCGCGTCTTGCGGGAACGCGGCGGCGCGCTCGAGGTCGAGGGGCCCGTTCGAGATGTCCCCCGCGCAGATCCTTCCGCGCCCAACGTGCTTTCAGCGGGAGCGCGGTCGTCAGACGATCCACGGTCCGAGCCACAGGGCCCATGCGAGGACTGCGACGGTCGCGAAAGTCACGACGGGCATGAACGGGTAGTGGCTGCGTCCACGCGCGAGGAGGCTCGCTGCGGGGTACGACGTCACCTTCAGCACGAGGTAGAACGCGACGACGAGGCCGGGGGGGAGGAGGCTCGCGGCCGCCGCGCAGGCGCAGACGTCGCCGAGCGCAAGGTGCAGGAACGGCCCGACCTTCTCCCAGCTCAGGAGCGAGAGGAGCGGGATGAGCGCCCACTTCGCGAGGAGCCACGGCGTCGGCTCGAACTCCGCGAGCCAGACGTCGAGGACGAAGACGACGACCGCGAACGCGGCCCAGACCTCCAGGAACTCGCGCTGGGCGGCGAGGTGCTTGACGTCGGAGACCGTGGCGACCGCGAACGAGCCGAGCAGGAAGAAGAGCGCATAAAGCCGCGGCTCGGAGACGTCGAAGGTGAGGAAGGCTTCGAGCCAGGCCGCCACGGGCTCCCGGAGCGCGGCCTGGGCTCAAAAGCTGCGCGTTGTCGCCGCGGGGTTACGCCGGCGGCGCGGCGAGCTCGAGGTCCGGGGCTTGCTGCTCGACGTCCTTGAGCTTCGTCATGAGGAGCTTGCAGGCCTGCTGGATCGCGACCTTGGCGGAGAGGCTTCCCTCGGTCTCGACGCGGAAGACGAACCGTTTGGGGTCCAGCGTCGCTTCGAGGCCGTCGATGCCGTACAACTTCTGCACGGAGCGGACCCAGAGGAACGCCTTCTCGTCGTCGTGCACGCGGAGGCGGCCGTTCTCGAGCGAGACTACGCCTTCGGGGAGCACGGGTTCGAGGGCTTCCTGGACGGAGGCTGAGAGGGGTGTGTCGGGGACCTTGATCGACGGGTATTCCGAGTAGCCGCAGCCGACGACGGCCTGCCACTTCGCGTGCTGTGTCGTGCGGCCGAGGATCGCGGCTGCTTCGAGCATGACGCGCTGTCCTTCGAGGAGCTTCACGATGGGGATGCGCGCGTCGGGGACGGCGAAGCGGGGGTCGGCGGGCGTGAGGTCGCCGGAGTAGACCGTCGCCGGGCCCTCCTTGGAGAGGGTGAACAGGACGGTGCAACTCGGGCAGCCTTCGCCGTTGCACGTGCACTGGTCGCGGAAGTTGAACGCGTCGGGGTCCGTCGGCACGGGCAGGAGCCCGAGCCGGTGGGCGAGCATCTCGTCGAAGAGCGCCGACGTGTTGTCGTAGATCGTGACCTCGTCGATCGCGAGCTTCGGGACGTCCGCGACGAGGGTGCGGCGCAGCGCGTTCGCGAACGCGTGGTCGACCTCTTCGAGAACGAACTCCGCGCGCGTCGGCGTGAGGCTCCGGAAAGTCGCTTTCACTCGAACACCTCACACCCGTCGGCCGCGGCGGCCGCCCTTCTTGCGCGTCCCGTCGTGCGGGAGCGGCGTGACGTCCTCGATGCGGCCGATGCGGATGCCCGCGCGCGCGAGCGCGCGTATCGCGGCCTGCGCGCCGGGGCCGGGGCTCTTGACCTTGTGGCCGCCGGGCGCGCGGACCTTCACATGCATGGCCTCGATGCCCTTCTCGCGCGCCGCGTCGGCGACGCGTTCTGCCGCCTTCATGGCGGCGTAGGGCGAGCCTTCGTCCTTCGCGGCTTTGACGACCATGCCGCCGGTGCACTTCGTGATCGTCTCGGCGCCGGTCAGGTCCGTCACGGTGATGATGATGTTGTTGTAGCTCGCGTAGATGTTCGCGACACCCCATCGCTCCGCCATCACGCCTCACCTCCGCCGGTCGAACTGCGTTCA
>DATDQL010000046.1:0-4711 GCA_035292305.1 Thermoplasmatota archaeon | reverse complement strand
CTCGGGCACGACTCACCGCGCCTGAAGGCGCGGTGTGGTGCCACGCCTTCGCTCGCGCTCCTCGCCGGGTCGGGCGCGGCGGCGCGCAAAACGGCACCCGCCAGTTTCGGGATAGGCTCTTGGTCATTCCTCGAGCGCTCGGCCTTCCGACCAGTCGATCTCGAGGCGTACGACCGCGCCCGCGCGCAGGTCGCGCCGCGCGTCCTCGGCGACGAGGCGCACGCCGCGCGATTCGACGACGGCGCGTCCGCTCGCCCACCCTGCTTCCGCGACGACCGCGCCCTCGCCGGGGCCCGCTCGCACCGCGGAGATCGGGACCGCGAGGGTTAGGTCTTCCGCGACGCGGGGTCCTCCGAGCGCGCGCGCCTCGTCGGGCGAGAGCACGTTCGCGGATCCGAGGAAGCGCGCCGTGAACGCGCGCGACGGCCTCGAATAGAGTTGCTCCGCCGGTCCGTGCTCGACGACCCGACCGCCGCGAAGGACGACGATGCGGTCCGCGAGAGTGAGCGCCTCTTCGCGGTCGTGCGTCACGAGCACCGTCGTCAGACCGAGGCGGCGGTGGAGGGATGAGACGGCACGTCGCAGGTCCTCCCGGAGCGGTCGGTCGAGGGCCGAGAACGGTTCGTCGAGGAGGAGGACGCGCGGCGCGGCCCCCGCGAGGACCGGGGCGAGCGCGCGTGCGAGCGCGACGCGCGAGCGCTCCCCGCCGGAGAGCGCTTGCACGCGCCTCGCGGAGAAGCCCTCGAGGCCGACGAGGGCGAGGGCCTCGTCCGCGCGGCTCGCATCGAGGCCGCGCACGCGCAGGCCGAAGGCGACGTTCCGCCGCACGTCGAGGTGCGGGAAGAGTGCGCCTTCCTGGAACACGTACGCAAGGTGGCGCGCCTCGGGCGCTTCGCGCGTGACGTCCCGTCCGTCGACGAGGACGCGGCCGGCCTCGGGGGTCTCGAGCCCCGCGACGAGCCGCAGCACCGTCGTCTTCCCCGAGCCGGAAGGCCCGACGATCGCGGCGAGGTCGCCGGGCGCGACCTCGAACGAGACGTCCGCGAGGGTCCATCCATCGGGCCACGAGCGGCGAAGGTGCTCGACACGAAGCATCAGGACACCCCGCGCGGCCGCAGCCGTTCCGCGGCGACGAACAAGGCCGTCGTGAGGAGTCCAAGGAGTGCCGCAAGCGCGTACGCCTGACCCGCACGCGATTCGCCCGGGCGCGCGAGCGCGCGGCCGAGGAGCACCGGCAGCGTCGTGTGCTCCGGGCGGACGAGGACGCTCGCGGCGGCGAACTCGCCGAGGCTCACGGCGAGCGCGAAAACCGCGGCGACGGCGATGCCGGGCGCGAGGAGCGGCAGCTCGACCGACGCGAACGCCCGCATGGGTCCCGCGCCGAGCGTGCGCGCGGCTTCGGCGAGGCGCGTGGGCACGTGGACCGCGACGGCGAAGACGGAGCGCAGCGCTAGTGGCATCGCGAGGAGCGCGTGGGAGAGGACGACCAGCACCGCTGTCGCCCGAAGGTCGAAGGGCTCCGTGTCGAAGAGCAGGAGGAAGCCGACGCCCAGCGTGATCGCGCTCACGCCCAACGGCAGCGCGAGGAACGCATCCGTCCACGCGTCCGCGCGTCGCGCGAGCGACACGGCGGCGAGGGTCCCGAGCGGGACCGCGATCGCGGCCGCCGCGAGCGCGAACGTCGCGCTGTGCCCCGCGGCCTCCCAGGGCGTCGTTGCGAGGAAGGTCCCGGCGTCCGATGACGCGAGCGCCGCGAAGTTCGCGAGGCCGTGCCCGTCCCCGACGCGCAGCGCGCGCTCGCCGAGGGCCGCGAGCGGACCGAGGACGACGAGCGTGGTGAGCGCTGACGCGAGCCCGAGGAGGGGAGCGTCGTGGCGCGTGAACTTGCGGCGCACGAGTGCGCCGGGCACGGGCTCGTGCCTCGCCGCGGCGCGCCGTGACAGCCACGCGTAGGCGGCCGCCGCGAGTGCCGTGACGGCGAGCTGGACGAGCGCGAGGATCGCCGCTGAGCGCCAGTACCCGCGGCGCGACTCGAGCCACACGCCGACCTCCGTCGTCGCCCAGTCCTGCCCGCCGAGGACGAGGACCGGCGCGAAGCTCGCGAACGAGAAGAGGAACGTGAGGAGCGCGGCCGCCCCGATCGCGGGCGCGGCGAGCGGGACGTCGACGCGGAGGAAGACCTGCCACGGCGAAGCGCCGAGCGCGCGCGCGGCGTCGCCGAGCCTCGGATCCTGGTGGCCCCATGCGGCGCCGACGAGGCGGACGACGACGGCCTGGTTGAAGAACGCGTGGACGAGGACGACGAGCGCGAGCGGGGGGAGCGCGACGCCGAGCCACCCGCGCGGACCGGCCCAGGCGAGCCACGCGATCGCTGCGACGAGCCCGGGGAGCACGAACGGGACCGTCACGACGGCGAGGAGCGTGCGGCGCCCGGGGAACTCGCGGCGCGCGAGGAGCCACGCCGCCGGGAGCCCGACCGCGAGCGCCGCGACGACGCTCAAGACCGCGACGACGAGCGACGCGCGCAGCCGCGCGAGCGCGTACTCCACGTGGACGGGCCCTTCCGTCGCGACCGCGAGGCGCGCGACCTCGACGAGGGGCAGAGCGAGGAGCAGGGTGACGAGCGCGACAGCCGGGAGGAGAAGCCATCCCCGCGCCCGCGTCCTCACGCCGCGACCGCCTCCGGTCCCGCGCCCGAGTCCGCGCCGGCCCTGGTCCGCGCCCGCCCTTGCCCCAGCCCCGGCCCGAGCCCGTTCACTGGAAGATCTCGCTCCACGCGTCCGTCCATGCCTGGAGGTTCTTCTCCGCGAGCTGCGAGCCCGGAAGCGTCGCGGGCTCGTCCGGCTCCGAGACCAGCGCGAAGAAGTCCGGGACCGCGGCTCCTTCGACGGCGGGCCACACGAAGTTCGAGGTCGCGAGCGAAGCCTGGTAGTCCTTCGTCAGCGTGAAGTCGATGAACGCTCTCGCGAGCTCGGGTTCCTTCGCGCCCTTCAGGATGCCGATCCCCTCGATCTGCAACCAGGCACCTTCGGGGACGTCGACGTTTTCCGTCGGCAGGACGACCGCCTCCGGCCGTTCGGCGCGGCAGCGCTCGAGTCCGATGTACACGCCGTCCTGCTTGCACGCCTCCCACGCGGCGTACGGGGGGCTCGTCGCGTACGAGACGACCATTGGGACGTCGCCCGTCCCGCCGCCCGCGAACTGCGTGAAGTACGCCTCGCTCCAACCGGCCGCGACGACGACGTCGTTCGATTCCATCGCCCTCCACCAGTCGAACGCTTCGTCCGCACCGAAGCGAGCGACGGTCGCGAGGAGGAACGCGAGGCCGGGGCTCGACGTCGCCGGATGCTCGACGACGAGGAGGCCCTTCCACGTCGCGTTCGTGAGGTCCTCGAGACGCTCGGGCGGCGCGAGCCCTCGCGCTTCGAGGGCGGCCTTGTCGTAGTTGATCTGGACGTATCCGTAGTCGTTCGGCGTGAGCTCCCAATCCGGGTCGAACACGAGGTCGCTGCGGATCGTCTCCCATCCCTGCGGGCGGTACTCGACGAGGATGCCGGCGGCCTTCGCCTTCTCCGCGAGCGCGTTGTCGATGCCGAAGACGACGTCCGCGAGCGGGTTGTCCTTCGTGAGGATGATCTCGTTGAGGACGGCCCCTGAGTCGCCGTGCGTGACGATCGACACCTCGGCGCCGCTCGCCCGCTCGAACGCGGCGATGACGGCGTCGTCGATGAGGTAGCTCTCGTGGGTGAGGACGGTCAGCGTGCGCGTGCGCTCGCCGTCGCTCCCCGGGGGGGGCGTGCTGCAGCCGGCGAGGGCGGGCGTGAGGAGGAGGACGATGAGCGCGATCCGCATGGCGTGATTCCTCGGGACGATTCCTGGGGAATCGCGAACCGTCGCGAGGCCATCAACCCTTGCCCACGAGCCGGGCGAGGGCGCCCGGGTCCGCGGTCGGCGCGGAGCACGAGGTCCCATGGCACACGAACGCGAGCGGCCCTGCGCCGGCGTGAGCGAGCATCCCGCGCGCCGCGGCGGGGATGCCCTCGCCGCTCGCGCCGGGTTCGAGACGGACGACGACCCTTCCCGGCGCGTACGGCGCGAGGGCCGCCTTCGCGAGCGCGTCTCCGCGCGCGTCGCCGGGCGCCGCGACGACCGTCACGTGCGGCGGGGGGTCGAGCGCGGCGTCGAGGGCGAGGAGGTACGTCGCCGCGAACACGCCCTGGCGCCGCGACTCGTGGGCGAACGCCGCCAGGATCCCCTCCGCCGCCTCGCGCTCGGCCGGGTCGCCCGTGAGCAGATGCAGCCGCGCGTGCGCCGCGGCGGCGACAGCGTTCGCCCCCGGCGTCGGGGCGTCGGCCACGGGTCGGTCCGGCTCGGCGAGGACCTCGACCGGCACGTCGGCGCGCGCCCACGTGGCCATGTCCGCGTAGCCGCCGCGGGGGTCCGCCCAGTCCCGCCGGAGGAGGGCCGAGAGGCGCCGCGCGACCTCGAGCCACCGCGCCGCGCCGGTCTGCACGTGGGCCTCGACGAGCGCGGCGAGGAGCTGCGCCTGGTCGTCGAGCAGGCCCCACACGCTCGGGCCGTCGTCGCCTACGCGGTGAGCGATCCCGCGCTGCTCGTCCCAGGCCTCGTCGAGGATCCTTGCGAGTGCAGCGAGCGCGCGCTCCCGCGCGTCCGGGCGGTCGAGGGCTGCCGCGGCCTCGAGCGCGGCGGA
>DATDQL010000045.1:0-2995 GCA_035292305.1 Thermoplasmatota archaeon | reverse complement strand
TTGCCATTGCGCTTGCCCTGGCCCTGCGAAGCCGGCAATCCTTAAGGCGCGCGCACCGCTCCGCACGGACGTTGCAGCCCCGCCATCTTGTCGCCGTCGCGTGGCCGTACGCGAACGGCCCGCTCCACCTCGGCCACGTCGCCGGCAGCCTCCTCCCGCCGGACGTCTTCGCGCGATTCCTGCGCCTCACCGGCCGCGACGCGATCATGGTGTCGGGCAGCGACATGCACGGTACGCCGATCACGGTAGCTGCCGACAAGACGGGGAAGGCGCCCGAGGCGCTGGCGGCAGAGTTCCACCGTCTCCACGTCGACGCTCTCCGCGCGCTCGGCATCCACTTCGACATCTTCACGAGCACCGCGACGGACAACCACCGCCGCGTCGCGCAGGACGTCTTCGTCACGCTGCTCAAGGCCGGCTACATCGAGAAGCGCTCGATGACGGCGCCCTACGACCCGAAGGCCGGCAAGTTCCTCCCGGACCGTTACGTCGAGGGCACGTGCCCGCACTGCGGCTTCGCCGACGCGCGCGGCGACCAGTGCGACGAGTGCGGCCGCACGCTCGACGCGCAGGAGCTGAAGGCGCCGCGCTCGAAGCTCACGGGGTCGACGCCCGAATGGCGCGAGACCGAGCACTTCTTCCTGCTCCTCTCGAAGCTCGAACCGGACCTCAAGGAATGGGTCTCCCGCCGCGCGAAGGAGGCAGGCTGGCGACCGACGGTCGTGAACTTCACCGAGAACTGGCTCCGGGAAGGGCTCAAGGACCGTCCCATCACACGCGACATGCTCTACGGCGTGCCCATCCCGAAGGAGGCGGGCTCGTACCCCGACAAGCGGATCTACGTGTGGTTCGAGGCCGTGTGCGGATACTACAGCGCGCCACAGGGGTTGTTCCCAGCCGGAGGCTGGGAACGATACTGGCTCGCGGAAGGCGGTCCACGCGCCTATTACTTCCTGGGGAAGGACAACATCCCGTTCCACACCATCGTCTGGCCGGCGATGATCATCGCGTACAACAAGGGCCAGCCGCCGGAGCGGCGCCTCGCGCTGCCGTGGGACGTGCCCGCGAACGAGTTCCTGCAGTTCAAGGGAGCGAAGTTCTCGAAGAGCCGCGGGAACGCGTTCTACGTGCTCGACCTCCTGCGGACGTTCACGCCGGACGAGGTGCGGTATTACCTCACCGTGAACATGCCCGAGAAGGGCGACACGGACTGGACGTGGGAGGACTTCACGGCGAAGGTGAACGACGAGCTCGTCGCGACCCTCGGCAACTACGTGAACCGCGTCCTCGCCTACGCCGACCGGACGTGGGGCGGCATCCCCGCCGACGCCGGGTTGGATCCTGCGGCGCGCGCGGAACTCGTCTCCCAGTTCGTGCAGCCGTTCGAGGCGCGCCTCGCGGAGGCCCGCGGCTTCCTCGAAGGCTGCGAGTTCAAGAAGGGCCTGCGCGCGCTCGTCGCGGCGGCGGCTGTCGGCAACAAGAGCGTGGACACGCTCGCGCCGTGGGCGAAGGTCAAGCAGGGCGAGGCCGGCAAGGCCCGCGCCGGCGCGGAGCTGCGGTTCCACGTCGCCGCGATCGCCGCGCTGTCGCGCGCGCTCGCGCCGTTCCTCCCGCACGCCGCGGACCGGCTGCACGCGCAGCTCGGCGAGGCCGCGCCTGGACCCGCGCCCGGGCAAGCTTCCACCGCCGTACACGCGGGGCGCGACCTTTGGCCTGCGCGCCTGCCGGACCTGCCCGCCTCCGGCCGGCTCGGCAAGGTGGAGCCGCTGTTCCGGAAGCTCGACCCGAAGGAGGTCGCGGCGATGTTCGAAACGAGCGACACGAAGGACACGCCCGCGACGTCCGTGCCGAAGGGCACGGATGCTACGAAGGCTACGGATGCTTCGAAGGCTGCGGACAGCGCGTCCGTCTCGCCCCCAGCGCCGGGGTCGAAGCCCACCGTCACCATCGACGACTTCGGTCGGCTCGACCTCCGCGTCGGCGTCGTGGTCTCCGTCGAGGACCACCCGAAGGCGGACAAGCTCTATGTCCTCAAGGTCGACCTCGGCGGCGAGACGCGCCAGGTCGTCGCGGGGCTGCGCGGGCTCGTCGCGCGCGAGGAGCTTCTCGGCCGCCGCGTCGTCATGGTCGCGAACCTCGCGCCGGCTAGGCTTCGCGGCGTCGAGAGCCAAGGCATGCTCCTCGCTGCGGAGGACGCGAGCGGGCGCGTGACGCCGCTCACGGTCCTGAAGGACCTGCCGCCGGGGAGCCGGGTCCGGTGAGGTGGGCGCCTCTAGTTCGGTAGCCTCCCATCAGATCCACACGGAGGGACGGAGGACCGAAGGAACGGAGGCGGACGTCGTCCTCCGTCCCCTCGCTCCTCCGTCGGTCGTTGGCCACGGGATCGGCTGCGAGGCAAGGCATCCGTCGAAGACCGGAAGACCGAAAGACCAGCCTTCCAAGGAGTAGGTCTTCCGGTCTTTCGGCCTTCGAGGAATGCCTGGCGACGCATCGTCCGGGCACGGTGTCGTCCGGCGCCACGAGACGGATCGCCAGGTACCGTCCGTGTGGACCTGGCGGGCGCGAACGGAAAAAGCGTGGCGCCGCCAGACGGCCGAGCGCATCAAGGCAGCGCGACGACCGCTTCGCCCGGATCCACGACGTTGTCGTCGTCCCCGTCGCGGTACACGGTCGCCGTCGGCGTCGTCTTCACCTTGACGTCCAGAGGCCCGATCGCGCTCCCTGCGTCCGCCTCCGACCGCGCGCCCTCGCCGACGGCGTTCCACGCGGTGACGCGGTACCAGTACTCGACGCCGCCTGAACGATCCGAGTCCGTCCACGTGAGCGCGTTCCCGAGCGTCGCGACGCGGACGGCGTTGTCGGCGGTCGTGCCGCGCCAGACCCCGTACCCGGTGATCGCCGTCCCACCGTCGTCCGCGGGCGCCGCCCAGCGCACCTCGATGTCGCCCGGGCGCAGGCCGGCGGCCGCCGTGGGCGCCTGTGGCGCGGAGGGCGC
>DATDQL010000044.1:0-6318 GCA_035292305.1 Thermoplasmatota archaeon | reverse complement strand
CGCGTGTAGTTCTCGTGCTGGCTCTCTGAGACGAGCGCGGGCGAGAACTGGTCGGCGAGCGCCTGCACGGGGATGCGCGCGACGCCGAGGCCCTGGTCGACCATGCCTGCGGGCACGGGGCGCCAGACGCGGCGGACGTCCTCGCCCTGCTCGGGGATCGGGCCGGTCGCCCACTCGAGGACGACGTCCCGAGTGTCGGAGGGGAACGCGGGGTCGGCGGACTCGAGGGTCCACGCGGCCTCGAGGACGCCGTCCGGGCGCACCGTGTCGGGGAGGACGAACTTCGCGACGCGCGGAGCGAGCGCGTCGTAGGCGAGCTCGCGCACCGTCGGGATGAGCTGCAGGTTGCCGGCCTCGTCGAGGGCGCGGATGCTGAGCGTGTAGATCGCGCCGTGGATGGGGCGCAGGCGCACGACCGGCTCCTCGGAGGGGGGGTTCGTGGAGGAGCGCACGTCGCCGTTCGGGAGGCGCTCGACGAGGTCGACGAACCACGTGTCGATCGGGCTCTCGCGCTCCGCGCGGCCCTCCTCGACGTCCGCGACGAGCGGGACGTCGACGCAGGCGACGACGGCGTCCTCGCACGGGACGAGGTCTGCGGGGTTGAGGAAGTCGCGCGCGAAGCCGACGTCCCCGAGCGGCGCGCTGAGGTCGCCGAGGACCTTCGCCTCGAAGGACCACTGCGACCACTTGCGGCCGTCGCCGTTGGCGGCGCCGTCGATGTGCGAGCAGTCGCGCGGGCGCACGACGAGCTTGTACTCGCCCGGCCTGCGGCCGGAGACGTCCATCTCGAACTGGATGACGGTGGGATGCTGGATGCCGCGCGGGGCCTCGGTGCCCGCGCAGCGGATCGCGCCCATCTGCTCCGTGAGCGCGAACGTGCGCGGGAGCTCCGTGCCGCCGGTCGGGACGAGGGTGACGGTGGAGTCGCTCGACACGGGCTCGCTGAAGGCGAGCCGCACGGTCTTCGTCGCGTCGATGCCGGGGCGGAAGTGGCCGAACCGCGAGGCCTCCGGGAGGAGGCTCGGTCGGTTGTCGACGGTGACGTTGATCCAGTTCTCGCCCGGGTAGTAGCCGTACTCGTCGTGGACGCGGCGGTACACCTCGGGGAAGGCCGGGACCGTGGACTCGGGGCGTACGTAGAGGCGCGGGTCGGCGCCCGAGCCGATGCCGCCGTTCTCGCGGTACGTCGTGCGCACGAGGACGTCGTAGGCGCCGTCGGGCCAGAGCGTCGTGCGGCCGGTCGTCTGGTTCGTCCGCCACCCGGCGACGTAGACGTTCTGGAGCTTGTCGGTGGAGAGCGGGAGGACGGTGACGTTGATCCCGGCGACGAGCGACGGGAACGCGTTGTCCCACGAGCCGAGGAAGCGGAGCTTCCCGCCCTGGAGCGCGTAGAACTCGAGGCGGCCGACGTCCTGGCAGTCGTCGACCTGCTGGTTCGGGTTCTTCGGGTCGCACGGGTTGCCCGGCGCGCGCTCGGCGCCAAGCTGCATCTCGAAGCCCTCGTCGAGCGAGCCGCGCGCGCCCACGAGGTCGCCCTGGAGCGCGTGCACGAGGGCCTCGGCGAGGATGCGGTTCAGGCCCTCGACCTGAGGAGCGAGCTCCTCGGAGGTCTCCCCGGCGAGGCGGAGCGCCTCGGCGAGGACGGGAAGGCCTTGCGCCGCGAGCGGGACGTCGAGGCGGTCGACGCCGTCCTGCGCGGGGTCGAGGAACGGGTTCGGGTCGACGACGTCGCGGCACACGCTCACGGGGCCGTTGCCGACGCCCTCCGGGGGCCGCGGGGCTACGAGTTCGTAAGGCCTCTGCCCCTTGACCTCGTACGTCTCCGCACGGCACGGGTCCTCCGCGATCGACTCGCCTCCGGAGCGCTGATCCCGCAGGTCCCCGCAGTACCCCATCTCGCGGGACGTGCGGCCGTACTGACGGTAATCGTTGCCGAGCGGGCGCACGTTCGGCGTGAACGCCGCGCCCGCGACCGGGGGCCTTCCGCCCTCCGCCGGGTCCGGGTTGTCGGAGGTGGAGAGGCCGCGCGCCGTCTGCGTGGGGTGCGGCACGAAGCTGCACGTCGTGCGCGGGACGGTGTCTGCGAGCAGGAACTCCGCGAAGGCGAGCGCGTTCGTGCGGATGGAGCTCGCGCCGTGCGTCGCGACGACGCCCACCGGCCACGCGTCGGCCCCGGCGGGCCACGCGTCGCGGAAGATCGGCGCGGGGTCGCGCACGTACGTGCCCGAGTACGGCGGGTTCGAGGTCGGCGTGCGGAACTCGGCCGCCGGCGAGAGCAGGATCGCGCGGACCGCGAGGACCTCGTCGAGGGGGACGACCGGCGTGGCCGTGCCGGTCTCGGAGGTCGAGCCCGAGGGGTCGCCCATGGCCTTGACCGCCTGCCGGTTATAGTAGGCGTCGAGGTTGTCGATGCCCGTCGCCCACGCGGCGCCGCGCACGGCCGTCTGCAGGTTCGCGTTCGGCGTCGTCGCAGCGGCGTTGTCGCCGCCGCCGGCGTCGTTCCGGTTCGTGCTCGGAGGCGAGTTCTGCGGAGAATAGATCCCGCGCTGGCAGTCCTCGGGGTGGTCCCCTTCGAGGTACCTCGGACCCGCGCCGGCGATGCGGCCCCAGTCGGTGTTGTCCGTGCGGTTCCCGCCCGCGGCGCGGACCGGAGAGTAGCGGTCGAGCGCGAGGCCGTCGTCGACGAACTCCGCCTGCGCGTCGCCTTTGGCGTTCTGGACCTCGTAGCACCAGACACTGTTCCAATCGCGGCCCGCGCCGAACGCGGGGTTGAACAGGCCGTCGAACTCCCCGACGCGCCCGCGCAGCGGCCCGGGGACCTCCTCGGCGTGGCCGACGGAGCGCGCGGTCGCGTTGTACACGTCGCGGCCGCCCGCGTCGTAGAACAGCGCGTACTCGCGGCTGAAGTCGACGAGGATCGACCCGAGCGTGAAGTTGTGGACCTGGTAGACGTCGTCCCCGGGCGCATCGAGGCGGCCCGCGTCGATCGCGATGCCGACCCCCCCGGCGTGCGCGAAGCCGAGGCCGAAGCTCGACGACGGCAGGCGCGCGCGCTTCCCGTCGACCATGCGGTACCCGTCGTCGCCGCCCGCATCGAACAGGACGCCGACGCCGAAGAGCTCGCCCGCGCCGAGGCCCACGGCGCTCACGTTGTAGTTGTCGTGCGCGGTGCCGAGGTCGTAGAGGGCGCCGACGCCGCCGTAGCCGTACCCGAAGCCGCGCACCGGCGTGCCGTTCGGGAGGACGCCGGTGTAGTTGTCGCCGCCGGACACGTCGAGCGTGAGCGCGACGGGGGCGACGCGGCGGTGCTCGTACGTGCCGAGCGTGCACGCGGCCGCGTGCTCCTTGCCGGTGAAATCCCGGCAGCCGATGGTGAGCGCGTTCGGGACGATCGTGCCCCCGAACACCTCGACGCCTTCCGGCGCGGGCTTCTCCTGCGCGGCGCCTCGGGCGCGTCCGTCGTGGCTGGTCGTCCTGTTCCAGTCGAACGTCGCGGCGCCGACAGGCGCGAGGTACGTGTCGCCGCCGCCGAGCTCGACGAGGACGACCGCGTCGTGCTCGTACCTGGTCCCGGCCTCGGTGCCGAGCACGAAGAGGCGCGGCACGTCCACGTAGAGGTCGAGAGCGAAGAGCGGGTCCTCGTCCATGTCCACGTGGCTCGCGGGGAGCGCGAAGTACGCGCCCTTCGGCTGGAAGGTCGCGTTCGAGACCGCGGTCGGGAGGTTCAGGTCGAGCGCGAGGCTCACGCCCGAGGACGGGTAGTTCGTCGTCTGCTCGTTCGCCGGGACCGGGCCGCGGTGGACGTGCCGCGTGCGGAAGCCGACGTCCACGAGGCCGTCGCCGAGCGTGACGTTGCCGTTGCGGCGGATGCCCGTGTCGTTCCCGGCGAGGTCCGCGAGGAGGCCGACCGTGAGCGGGAGGAAGCCGAAGGCGCTCGCGTTGCCGATGCCGCGGCCCTGGCTCATGTTCGAGCGGCCGGCGGTGACGTACGTGTCGTTGCCGGCGCGGTCGACGAGGGCGGCGACGGAGACGGTCGGGAAGCAGCCGTCGGACGACAAGGAGCCGGCGAGCTTGACGGCGCAGATGGCCGAGTTCACGCCCGTCGAGCCGCCCGAGGGAGCCGCATCGAGCCGCATCCCCGAGTTGTTCGCGACGCCCTGCACGAACTCGCGACCGTCGTAGCGGTCGCGGCCGTCGAGGTCGAGGAGGAACGCGAAGCTCTGGTTCGCGAACGCGAGGCCGCGGTCGCGCGCGCGGTACGAGTCGTTGCCCTCGAGGTCGAGGATCGTCGCGAACGCGCTCGCGGCCTTCCGGTACTCGATCGTGAAGTCCGACGCGCCGGGCTCCGGCGGCTTCGTCTCCTCGTCCTGCACGACGGTCTCGGTGCCGACCTTCTGCGTGACGCCCGAGTCGCCGTAGACGTGACCCTTCCGGCACGAGCGGTCCGGGTCGCACGCGGCGAACCCGGGGGGCTGGCGGCGGACGCCGGCGCTCGAGGCGACCGAGTCGTCGGGGCCGGAGTACACGTCGGCGCCGCCCTCGTCGCGGAGCAGCGCGACGCCGAGCTGGGCGGAGCCCACCGTGTAGTTGCGCGAGCCCGCGTACGTGTCGTTCCCCTCGCCCACGTCGACGACGAGCGCCACGAGCCCCGCGGGGTCGCCGGTGGCGAGGCGCCGCATCATGTACGGCTCCGTCCAGTTGAGCGTGCCGCCCGCGTTCGTGCGGTACACGTCGTCGCCGCCGAGGTCCCACACGACGAACTGGTAGTGGTTCGAGTTGACCGTGAAGTTCGACCGCCGCAGGTTGTTGAAGCCGTCGCGGTGCACGTTGAGGCCGCCGCCGGAGGCCGAGGCGGCTCCGGGGCACACCGCCCCGCCCGAGAACCCGCAGAGGATGAGGCCGGCGAAGCTGACGGGGATCGGCCCGAACGGGGTGGGGATCGTCGCGCCGTCCGTGCTCGCCGATCCTTGCGTCAGCCGGAGCACTCGGTCGAGGACGTCCCCGGCGAAGGACGCGTTGTACGAGCCCTCCGCGCGGCCGACCTGGTCGCGCACGTCCCACATGCTGACGACCTCGCCGCCGAAGCGGTCGTCGTACACGGTGCGGCCTTCGCCGCCGACGACGAAGTAACCGTAGGGATCCTTCAGCGTCACGTTGTTCTTCGCGTCGCACAGGCTCGCCGAGACCGGGAGCAACGGCTCGTCGGGGTCGATCTTCTCGTTGTTGTGCTTCTCCTGGTAGAGCACGTAGCGGCACTGCCCGTCGTCCGAGCCGAGGCGCACGCCACCCGTCGAGACCGGCGGCCACACGTCGTCGCGCCCGTCACCGTCGAGGTCGAACGAGACCGACGTGCCGTTCGCCGCGTTGTGCACGGTCATCGAGCCGCCCGTCGGGAAGGCGAGCTTCGAGTCCGCGGTCGCGAGGCGGACGGCAGGGCCGCGCGAGGCGGGCGCCGCCGTCGCGGAGGACGCGCTGAGGTCGCCCGCGGCGAGGAACAGGAGCTCCGCGGCCGTGAGAACAGGTGTGTCCGCGATGCGGTGCGCCGCGGAGGCGTACTCCTCGAGGAGCGCGAGCTCCTCCGGCGTCGCGCCGTCGGACGCCGCGATGCGCGCCGCCTCGGCGTCGAGCTCGAGGAACCGCCGCGCGTCCACGCCCGTCTCGCCGACGAGGCCGTCCGCGACGTACATCTCCGCGAACGCGGTCGCGACGACGGCGCGCGAGAGCGGGTCCCGGATCGCAGGGTCCGCGAAGTCGATGAGCTTCAGGCCGGCCGCCTGCTCGACGCCCATCGGGACGCCGTTCACGGCGTAGAACAGCAGCAGCGCCTGCGAGAGCGGCAGGACCGGGAGGTCCGGCGTCGGAGCGTGCGGGCGGTCCGCGAGGCCGAGCACCCACGCGCGCGCGACGCCCTCGGAGTCGAGCTGCGTCGCCGACGCGGCCACGCCCGCGGGGTGCGCCGCGCGCCCGACGAGGTCGTGCCGCGCCTGAAGCAGGAGCGACCACTTGCGGAGCACCGGCTCCGCCTCCTTCACGGCCTGGTCCACCGCGCGCCCCGCGCCGAGGACGGCCGCCACGTCGACCTTCGGGACCGCCGTCCTGAGCGAGCCGAGGTCGTCCTCGCGCAGCGTCCAAAGCGCCTGGCGCTCGGCGGGCGTGAGCGTCGCGAACGCGTCCTCCTGGAGCTGCGACGCGTCCACGATGCGCCACACGAGCCGCGCGAGCGCGACCTGGAGGTCGCGCGGCAGCGCGTCCGCGTCCGCGAGCGCGGTCTCGAGGTCCGCCTCGCGCATGCCGGGAGCGTCCGCCGCCGCGAGCGCG
>DATDQL010000043.1:0-3875 GCA_035292305.1 Thermoplasmatota archaeon | reverse complement strand
GAGGGCACGTGTCCGTCTCCTCGCACGGCGGCGGAGGGCACGTGTCCGTCTCCTCGCACGGCGGCGGAGGGCACGTGTCCGTCTCCTCGCACGGCGGCGGAGGGCAGTCATCGACGCACGGGGTATCAGGGCAGCCTTCCTCGGGCGCCGGGACGATGTCACCCTCGTGGTCGCCGTGGCCGTTGAGACCGTTCACAGAGACCGTGAGGGGCACGTACTGCTGGTTGTCCGCGAGGTGGCAGAGATCGACCGTGTCGTCCTCGCCATCGTCCGTCGGGCATCCTTCGTCAGGCGCCGGAACGACGTCGCCATCGTGGTCTCCGTGGCCCTCGAGCCCGTTCACGGACACGCGAATGAGAACGTACTGCTGGGAGTCCGCGAGGTGGCAGATCCAGACCTTCTCGTCCTCGTCGTCGTCATCTTCATCGTCGTCGCCGGCCGGGCAGCCGTCCTCGGGTGCCGGGACGATGTCGTCCTCGTGGTCCCCATGACCGTTGAGGCCGTTGACGGAGACCGTGATCTCGACGAACGGGTTCTTCGCGGATTCGGTCGCGTGGCAGATCGTGACGGTCTCGGGGTAGCCGTACGGACTGTCACTGTCTCCGTCGTCCCCGGTCTCGTCGTCGCCGTCGTCCTCCGGGCAGCCCTCCTCCGGCGCCGGGACGATGTCGTCCTCGTGCCCACCGTGCCCGTTGAGGCCGTTCACGGAGACGGTGATCGCGACGTACGGGTTCGACGCCGACGCGGTCGCGTGGCAGATCGATACGGTGCCGTCGGACCCGTTCGCGGTCCCTCGACCCGTCCCTCCGTTCGCGATCACGGCGCCCGTCATGAGGACCATGCCGGTCATCGCGAATAGCGTGACGCCGTGGCGTTGCACGCGGGATGCGAGGTGCGCGGTCATCGACCTTCAGGCTCCATCCGACGACCGACCCGTCTTGACGCAATGCCGGAAAGCTCATCTACCGCCGCACCGGCCGCCGACCGCCCCGACGGACCGTCGTAGCGGCGGTACCGAAAGCTGGCTCATTCCTTGCGGTCGCGCGCGGCGTCCAGCTTCCGGCGCAGAGCGTCGGCGGCCTCGGCCGGGTCCTTGGCCCGCGAGATGCCGCGGGAGGACACGACGAGCGCCATCTCGCCCGCGGCGTTCGCGCCCCGCATCGCGTCCCCGGGGTCCGCGCCCTGCGCGCCCACGCCGGGGACGAGGATCGGCATCGCGTCGCCCGCGAGCTGCCGCACGCGCGCGAGGTCGCGCGGGTACGTCGCGCCCGCGACGAGGCCGAGGTTGGGCTTGCCCCAGCGGACGACCTGCTTCGCGACGGCCTCGAACAAGGGACCGTTCTGCGTCGAGAGGTCCTGGAAGTCCCGGGCTCCGGGGTTCGACGTGCGGCAGAGCACGAACGTGCAACGGTCCGGGTAGGCGACGAACGGCTCGATCGCGTCCCACCCCATGTACGGCGCTACCGTGACCGCGTCCGCGCCGAGGCGGTTGAAGCAGGCATAGGCGTACGCGCGGGCGGTCGAGCCGATGTCGCCGCGCTTCGCGTCGAGGATGACGGGGATGTCGCCGGGGACGTACGCGATGAGCTCCTCGAGCGCGCGCATGCCCTGCCACCCGGCGGCCTCGAAGAAGGCAGCGTTGGGCTTGAACGCGCAGGCGTACGGCGCCGTCGCGTCGACGATGCGCGCGCACCACTCGTAGAGCGCGACGCGCGGCCCTTCGGCGCGCAACTCGGGAGGTATCGCGTCCCACTCCGGGTCGAGCCCGACGCAGAGCCAGGAGTCGCGGCTTCGCGCCGCCTTCAGGAGCTTCTCGCCGAACGCCGTACGTCCACGTCCCGGCGGTCCTCAGGTCTCTTCTTCGTCGAGGCCCATGAAGGCGCGGCGCCCCATGGCCTCCATCGTCATGATCTCCTGGCCCGGCTGGAGCTGACCGACCTCGTGCTCGGTCGTGGTGATCTCGAACTGCGCGTACGTCTCGAGATCCATGAGGTTGACCGTCTTCCCGGAGATGTTGATGACCTGCGCCTTCTTCTTGTCGATGATCGGGATCTTGCACTTGTCCGACACAGGCGCGACAAAGCTCCGCCGTACGCCGTCGAAGATGCCGACGGTGTCGATCTTCGCTTTGGCTGCGCCGTGCTTGCCCGGCTTGGACGTCGAGATGCTCAGGATCTTGCAGGGCTGCTCGTCGACGACGACGTAGCGCCCCTCCTTGAGCTGCCGGACCTCGGCTTGCGTGGTCGACATGGGGGTTCGCGCGCCCATCGTCGGTCCCGTTCAAATCCTTTCCGGGCGCTACCGGGCCGTGCCCCGCGCCCTCGCCGTGCTCCTCGCCGCGGCGCCGCTCCTCGCCGGGTGCTTCGGGGGCGACGCGGACGACGCCGCCGAAGGGGGGCCATCGTGGCTTCCGGGGGACCGTTGGACTTACCGGCTCGACTACCGCGGGACCGTCTTGACCGACGAGTGGGCGGTGCTCGGCCCCGCCGAAGCGCGCGGCCGACCCGTCCTCGAGGTCGCCTCGACGACGAAGGGGCCCGGGGTCGACGCGCGCGACGTCGGATCCTTCGATGCGGCGACCCTCGCGCTCGTGCAGGTGGCCACACCCAGCTCGACCGTGGAGTACGAGCCGTCCGAGGTCCAGCTTCTCCCGGCCGCGGACCGCGCTTACACGTCGACGCAGACCGAGACGCGGGACGGCCGCTCCGCGACGGCACGCGTCGACTACGGCGTGCGCTATGTCGGCGTCGAGAGCGTGGGGACCGACGCGGGGACGTTCTCCGCCCACCGCTTCGAGGTGCGCGAGACGCGCCACCGCGTCGACGGCACGAGCGAGGCGTCGTCGACGTACTGGTGGGCGCCCGCGGTGGTGAACGTCGTGCGGCACGAAGCGCCCGACGGCACCGTGTACCGGATGCTGACGTCGTACGACCTTGAGGACGGTCCCCGGACGCTCCCTGACGCGTGACGCGCGCCCGCGGAAGTGCCGGAAAGGCCAAGGACCGTCGCGGCGGGGGACGGCCATTGCCGTCGAACCGAGCGAACCACTGGGCGCACGAGGTCGTCGAGCGCGAGACCGGGTCGCCGCCCCTCGCGATCGAGCCCGTGTTCGAGGACGCCCTCGTCGGAGTCGCGCTTGCGCACACCCCCCGGGGCACGTTCCTCGCCGTCCGCACCCCGCTCGGCGAGACCCTCGCGCCGCTCACGCGCGCCGACGCCGCGGTCTCGGTCCCGACCGACGCGCTCGACGGAGCCGAAGCATACGCCGCCGAGCTCGAGGCTCTCCACCTCGCGTCCGCCGACATCGTGGCGATCGATCCGCACGTGCTCGCGCAGGCCACGGGCGCCCCCGTCTCGCTCGTGAAACGGTGGCAGGCCGCGGCCGAGATGCTCGCGATCGAAGGGATCGCTCCGCGCGACGCGGCCCTCCTCGCACGCGCCGGGGTCGACGGCTTGCACGACCTCGCGCGCCGGGCCCCGCGCATCCTCGCGCGGGACGCCGCGCGCCGCGCGGAAGCGGAAGGGCTGCCGCCGTTCGACGAGTCCAAGGTGGACGCGTGGATCGACGAAGCCCGGCGCCGCGTGGCCGCCGGCACGTTGAAGACCGGGCCTGGCCTAGGCGGCGCGTGAACCGCGAGGAGTCCCTCCTCTGGGACATGGCCGACGCTGTCGCGACGCTCCTCGCGCGCGCGCCCAAGGACGACTTCGCCCGCGCACTCGGGACCGGCGCGGACGGCACGCCGACGAAGGTCGTCGACGACCTGGCCGAGCGGGAGATCCTCCGCATCCTTGAGGAGGACGGCGCGAAGCTCAACGTGCTGAGCGAGGAGTGCGGCTTCCTCGACCGCGGCGCGGCGGCGAACCTCGTGGTCGAC
>DATDQL010000042.1:0-3399 GCA_035292305.1 Thermoplasmatota archaeon | reverse complement strand
TCGGCATGAGCTTGAGCTTGAGCTCGCGCGTCATGAACCGGTACGTGCGGCCGATCTCCTTGCGACCGACGCGGGACGAGTTCGCGATCTCGTCGAGCGTGCGGGGCGTACCTCGCGGCCCACGGCCGCCTCCCCGCGCCGACGTTCGTCATCGAGCAGGGCATCGAGATCCAGCACGCGAGCCGGATCGAAGTCACCGTGGAGACGGAGGGCAGGGCCGCGAAGGTCGTCCGTGTCGGCGGTCAGGTCGCGCCGCTCATCCGCGGCAACCTGCGCCTGCCGTGAAATCCGGCGCCGTGGACCCGCGAATTAGTGCGGGGACCTACAGCTCGATCTGGATGCCGAGCTTGTCCGTGAGCTCCTTGTAGCGGTTCCGGATCGTGACTTCCGTCACGCCTGCGACGTCGGCGACCTCGCGCTGCGTCCGCCGCTCGTTGCAGAGAATCGAGGAGATGTAGATCGCCGCCGCGGCGACGCCCGTCGGCCCGCGGCCCGACGTGAGCTCCTTGTCGTGCGCGTTCTTGAGGATCTCGACGGCCTTCGACTGGACCTCGCCGGTGAGCTTGAGCTCGGAGCAGAAGCGGGAAACGTAGTCCTGCGGTTTCGTCGGCATGAGCTTGAGCTTGAGCTCGCGCGTCATGAACCGGTACGTGCGGCCGATCTCCTTGCGACCGACGCGGGACGAGTTCGCGATCTCGTCGAGCGTGCGGGGCACGTTGCACTGGCGGCACGCGGCGTACAGGGACGCGGCGACGACACCCTCGATCGATCGCCCGCGGATGAGGTTCTTGTTCACCGCCTTCCGGTAGACCATCGCGGCGGTCTCCCGCACGTTCCGCGGGAGGCCCATCCCGCTCGCCATGCGGTCGAGCTCGCTCAGGGCGAAGGCCAGGTTCCGCTCCGTCGCGTTGCTCACACGGATGCGGCGCTGCCACTTGCGCAGGCGGTACAGCTGCGCGCGATTGCGTGTGGGGATCGACTTGCCATAGGAGTCCTTGTTCTTCCACCCGATCGTCGTGGAAAGGCCCTTGTCGTGGATCGTATACGTCATCGGAGCGCCCGTCCGCGCGCGCTTCTCGCCCTGCTCGACGTCGAACGCGCGCCACTCGGGCCCCTGATCGATCATCTGGTCGTTCAGGACGAGACCGCACTCCTCGCAGATCAGCTCGCCACGCTCGTAGTCGTACGTCAAGTGGCCGGAGTTGCACTCCGGGCACCTAGTGACTTCTTCGGCCTCTTCGATCTTCTTGGTCGGCATGGTCTCCCTCGGCGACGTAGACGTCCGCGCCCAGGAGCGCGGGGGACGCGGGGGCCTTCGGTCGGACGGCGGCGAACGGCTCGCGGACGGGCCCGAACACCTTCACGACCGTCCCCAGGGCGCGGTTCCGCTTGTCCACGACCGTTGCGCCCCGTGGCGGCGCGAACTCCGAGCGCACGATAACCGTCCCGTCGTACGAGAGGTTCTCGACGACGCCGAGCCGCTTCATGGCCCCACGTGTATGAGCGCGTGGGATACTTTAATTTGTATTTAAGCAATGCGGAATTCTTTTGTATATGCACTTCACGTCCGAGGCACCCCGGAAGGCCTCGGGCTGGGCCGCGCACACGATCGCGCGGCGGCCACCGACGGAGCCCGGGAACCTTTAACGTTCCGCGCCGAATCCCGCGCGCGAGGACGCAATGAAGATCGTACCGTTCCAGATGGAGCGATGGCAGTCGACGTACGAGAACGCGGTCGAGTACAACCTGTCCGAGAGCGGGGTCCAGCCGATCCCCCTCCGCGAGCTCCTCGGGGACGAGGCGACGACGCGGCGCTTCCTCGACTACCCGCTCGCGTACTCCCAGGGCAACGGCACGCCCGCCCTCCGCGAAACGATCGCGCGCATGTACGACGGCGCGACGCCGGACCACGTGCTCGTGACGAACGGCACATCGGAGGCGAACCTGGTGGCCACATGGCACCTCGTCGATCCGGGGGACGAGGTCGTCCTCATGCTCCCGAACTACATGGAGATCTGGGGCCTTACGCAGATCTTCGGCGGGAAGGTCCGCCCGCTCCCGCTTCGCGAGGACCTGCGGTGGCAGTTCGACCCGGAGGCCCTCAAGGCCGCCGTGTCGAAGCGCACGAAGGCGATCGTCGTGTGCAACCCGAACAACCCGACGGGCGCCATCATGGCGGACGCCCAGCGCAAGGCCCTCTCCGACGCCGCGGACGACGCGGGCGCGTGGCTCGTGTCCGACGAGGTGTACCTGGGCGCGGAGCGCGAGGGCCCGCGGACGGGGTCGCTGTGGGGCCGCCACGAGAAGACGATCGTCACGAACGGGCTGAGCAAGGCGTACGGCCTCCCCGGGCTTCGCCTCGGCTGGGCCGTCGCGCCACCCGACACGATCCAGGCGCTGTGGGCCCACCGCGACTACACGACCCTCACCCCGACGTACCTGTCCGACCGCCTCGCGCAGATCGCCCTCGAACCGACGCGCCGCGAGGCGATACTCGCACGCACTCGCGCGATCCTCCGGCGGAACGCGCCCGTCGTAGCCGCGTGGATCGAGGACCAAGCTGGTTTGTTCTCGACGGTCCCGCCGGCCGCCGGCGCGATCTGGTACCTCCGCTACCACCTCGGGATCAACTCGTCGGACCTCGCGTGGCGGCTCCTCAAGGAGAAGTCGACGCTGATCGTCCCGGGGGACCACTTCGGGATGGACGGCTACCTGCGGATCGGGATGGGCGACAAGACGGACTACCTCCTCGCGGGCCTCGAGCGGATCGGCGCCCTCCTTCGCGAGCTCAAGGCGGGCAAGGTGACGGCATAGTCGAGATCCGCGTCCTCTTCGAGCGGGAGATCCGAGGCGTCGTCGGCGCGAAGGAGGCCCTCGACGCCGTGCGCGACGCGTTCGCGCGCCTCGCGCGCGGCCAGGCCGTCCTGCCGGGCGTCATCAACCTCGACATCCCCGAGAACCGGGTCGAGGTCCACGTGAAGGGCGCCTACCTGCGCGACACACCGCACTTCTCGATCAAGGTCGCGGGCGGGTCGTGGGACAACCCCGCGCGTGGCCTGCCCGTGGGGCACGGCCTCGTCCTCGTGTTCGACGCGAAAACGTCGTTCCTGACCGCGGTCCTGTTCGACAACGGCTACCTGACGGACCTTCGCACGGGCGCGGCGGGCGGGCTCGCGGCGGACCTCCTCGCGAAGCGCGACGTCGACCGCGTCGGCATAGTCGGCGTGGGCGTCCAGGGCCGCTACCAGCTCGAGTCACTGCTCCAGGTGCGCCGGCCGCGCATGGTCGTCGCATTCGGGCGCTCCGCGGACAAGGCGGCCGCGTACGCGAAGGAGATGGAGGCCCGCTTCCGCATCCCGGTCGAGCTCGCCCCGACGATCGAGGAAGCCGTTCGCGATT
>DATDQL010000041.1:0-5046 GCA_035292305.1 Thermoplasmatota archaeon | reverse complement strand
GGACGATCGACGCCCCCGTCGCGCGCGTCTTCGCCCGACCGTGGGTCCGCCGAGGACTCGCCGCGCTCGCGCTCGCCGGAGCCGCGGCGGTCGTCGCCTTCCCCCGGACCCTCATCGACGTCGCCCCCGCGCCGTGGCCGCAGGTCGAGTGGCGTACGCTCCCGACACCGCTCTACGAGGGCCTGCTTTCGCCGCTCGCGCTCGTCACGTACGTATTCGGCCTCGTCGTGTCGATCTCCGCGTTCCGCGCGGCCGCGCCGGGGACCGTGGCACGGGCACGGGCGCGAGCCTACGTCCGCGCGTTCGTCGTGTACGACGCGGGCTGGGTCCTGTTCATCGCGTGGTACACGCTGTACGGTCGCTCCCACATCGAAGCCACGTCGACGCTCTGGATGGCGAGCGTGTTCCCGGCGGCGATCGACACCGCGTGGGTCGCCCTCATCGGCCTCGGCATCCTCCGCACGCAGCTCTTCGACATGGACGTGCGCATCAAGTGGACCCTCCGCCGCGGCACGGTCGCCGCGGTCTTCGTCGCGGTCTTCTTCGTCGTCGCCCAGCTCGCGCAAGCGTACCTCAGCACGTCGCTCGGCCTCGCCGTCGGGGCGGTCGCCACAGGGCTCCTCCTGTTCGCCCTGCGACCCATCGAGCGCCTCGCTGCCGGCTTCGCCGACCGGGCGATGCCGAACGTGCACGACCCCGGGAGCGGCGACGTCGAACGGCGCCGCGCGACGTACCGCGCGGCCGTCGAGCTCGCGCTCGCGGACGGTGTCGTGACGCGCGACGAGGAGCGCGCGCTCGCGCGGCTCGCGACGCTGTGCGGCCTCTCCTACGAGGAGGCGGACGCGCTGCGCGACGAGGTCGAGGCGACGGGCGCGCCTGGCCGAGCCGCCCCGGTTTGAACCCCACCGGAACGCCCTTGACGCGCGGCCCGGTTCCGGGGAGCATGGCCGACAAGCCCTTCCTCGTCGTCGAGAACCAGTTCAAGGCACCGCCCGCATACGTGAAGGCCTGGCTCACCGACGTCCGCGAGGACGACCGCAAGCGCTGGTTCGGCGAGGAAGCGCCGATCAAGATCCTCGAGAAGCGCGCAGGCTATACGAAGTACACGCAGCCGAACGACATGGGCATGGCCACGATCGAGGTCGTCTCCGACGCGGACGACCGCTGGCACGCCGCGATGATCGTCCACAAGGGCGAGCGCATCACGATGAAGGGCACCGTTCGGGAGAGCGTCCGGCCGGGCCCGATCGGCACGCAGCACCGTGCCGAACTCACGATGGAACCGACCTCCTTCTTCGTCCGGCTCATGATGCCCATGATGCGCGGCAAGGTCGAGAAGGAGCTCAAGGGCGCCTTCGGCCGCATGAAGACCGCGATGGAGGAAGAGGCCGCCGCGGGAAAGTCGCCGACCGCGTGAGCGCGGCTGCGACGACGGGCAACGTCGAACTTCGAGCCTGCCGTAGCCACATTCAAGCCGGCCGACGCGTTCCGCGCCGCGTGGAGATGCGGGCGTTCGAGAAGGCGGTCGTGAACAGCCCATTCACCGCGTTCCTCCACCGCAGGCTCCTGCTCCCGACCCTCGCGCGCGTCGCGCGCGACCCCGTCGAAGGGCCGCTCCTCGAGGTCGGCTGCGGGAACGGCGCGACGACCGAGGGCCTCCTGGCCCGCTGGCCGCGTCTTGCGACGACCGCGATCGACATCGACCCCGACCAGGTCCTTCGCGCGAGGCTCCGGTTGTCAGGCCGCGCGCGCGTCGAGGAGGGCGACGTTACGCGCCTCGCGTTCCCCTCGGGGGCCTTCCGCACCGTCGTCGCGATGAACGTGCTCCACCACGTCGGCGAGTACGAGCGCGCGCTCCACGAGGTGCACCGTGTGCTCGCCCCCGGCGGGCAGTTCCTGTTCACGGATTACACGTCCAGCTTCTTCCGCGGCCCCTTCGGCAAATGGTTCCCGCCGGAGGCGCGCTTCGCGAAGCCGGCGCTGCGCACCGCGCTCGAGGGCGCGGGGTTCCAGGTCGACGTGCTGAGCGGGACGACGACCGTCGTCGGCCGCGCGGTGAAGGAGCGCCCCGGGCCGCGGCAAGCTGCGGATTGAGCGCGCTCGCCGCATGACAAGTCGCGATGACCCGACTACGCGATGACGCGATGGGATGGGAACCATTCTCATCCATCGCGCAATCGCGGCTCGCCGAGGCGTCGTGGGGAAGCCCTACCGCCCCGGGCCGCGGTGAGCGAACGCTCATATCCGAGTGCCGCATCGCCGGGTTCCGTGGAAGAGCGTCCCGAGGACCCTGCGCCGAAGAGCGACGCGCTGGTGCTCCTCGGGCTCATGCTCGGCATCTTCCTCGCGGCGCTCGACCAGACCGTCGTCGGGACGAGCCTGCCGAACATCGTCGCCGACGTCGGGGGTTTCGAGCAGTACACGTGGCTCATCGCGGCGTACATGCTCGCGAGCACGACGGTCGTGCCCATCGCGGGGAAGCTCAGCGACCTCTACGGCCGCCGGCCGATCTACCTCGCCGGGATGGCCCTCTTCCTCCTCGGTTCCGCGCTCTGCGGCACCGCGACGTCGATGACGCAGCTCATCGCGTACCGCGCTGTCCAGGGCCTCGGAGGCGGCGCGCTCTTCCCGGTCGCCTTCGCGACGATCGCGGACCTCTACGCGCCCTCGGAGCGAGGCAAGGTGCAGGGGGCGTTCGGCGCGACGTTCGGGCTCTCGTCCGTGCTCGGACCGTTCCTCGGCGGGTGGATCGTGGACAACGTCCACGTCTTCGGCGTCGACCCGTGGCGCTGGGTGTTCTACGTCAACCTCCCCGTCGGCATCGCGGGCATCCTCATCGTCGCGCTTCACTTCCCGCGCCTCCGGCGCCACCGCGAGGCCCTCCCCCTCGACCTCGCGGGCATGGCGACGCTCGCGATCGCGCTCGTCTCCGGCCTCCTCGTGACGGTCTGGGGTGGCGACACGTACGCCTGGGACAGCCCCGAACTGCTCGGGACCGCGGCGCTGTCCGCCGCTTCGCTCGCCCTCTTCGTCTGGATCGAGACGCGCGCGAAGGACCCGGTCATCCCGCTCCGGCTCTTCCGCGAGCCCGTGTTCACGGTCTCCGTCCTCGCGACGGTCCTGCTCGGCTTCGGCATGTTCGGGGTCATCTCGTTCATGCCACCGTTCATGCAGGGCGTCGTCGGCATCAGCGCGACGTACTCGGGCGCGGTCCTCACGCCGCTCATGCTCGCGCTCGTCGCGGGCAGCATCCTGAGCGGCCGCCTCATGAACAGGGTCGGGTACAAGCCGTTCGCGATCATCGGATCGCTCTTCGTCGCCCTAGGGTACGTGCTGCTCTCCCAGCTGGGTGCGAGCCCGGACGTCGGGGTCGCGATCGCGGAGATGGTGCTCATCGGCCTCGGGCTCGGCCTCACGATCCAGATCTTCATCCTCGCGACGCAGAACGTCGTCGAGCGTCGCCTCATCGGGACGGCCACGAGCTCGCTCACGCTCGTCCGCAGCCTCGGAGCCACCGTCGGGATCACGGTCCTCGGAGTGCTCCTGAACCGCGGCCTCGAGCGCGAGCTCGTCGCATCCGTCCCGAAGCCCGCGCTCGACGGGATGCTCGCGAACCCCGTCGTCGCAGGCAAGATCCAGCGCATCCCGCAGCTCCTCCTCCAGCCCGGGTTCGTCGACACCGCGCCCGCGTCGGTCGTGCAGGCGGTCAAGGTCGCGTTCGCCGCGAGCATCGAGGTCGTGTTCCTCACGGGCGCCGCGGTCGCCGGCGTCGCGCTTCTCGTGTGCCTGTTCCTTCAGAGCGTCCCGTTTAAGTCGGCGGACGAGTACCACGGCGCCGTCGCGCCGCGCCGGAGCGTCGCCGACGCGCCCGCGCCGTCACCTGCGACGGCTGCACTGGCCTGCGTCGTCTGCGGGAAGCCCATCGTCGCGCGCGTGTGGTACGAGCGCGGGGGGCGCGTCGTCTGCGGGACGGACTACTTCGGGACGCTCCCGGCCGCCGAGCGCGCGTCGTGGGCGCGCACCGGGCCGGGCGCGCGGACGCCGGTCCTCGCCATGGGGACACCACCGGTCGCCGCGCTCGCCTGCCGGATCTGCGGCGCGCCCGTCGGCCACCGTGTGCGGTACGCCAACGGCGACGGTCGCGTGTGCGCGGAGTGCTACTTCGGGACGCTCACGCCCGAGGCGCGAGGCTCATACCGGCGCGAGGCGCCTTCCTTGCGTTGAGCCCGACGCCGTGGGAGGCCCGGCTGCGCCGCGAGGCCCGCGAGGACCGGTACGCCGACTTCGACCTCCTCTACCATGTGAGCCTCGCGCCGGTCGTGCCGCCCGAGTACGACGTGCCGGGGATCGTCGCCCTCACGTTCCGTCTCGACCCGCGACCGCACGGGGGCCACGTCTACGTGACGACGATCGACCCGGGCGCGGCGCTGCGCCTCGGCACGCGGCTCGGGCTCGAGGAGGCGGAGGCGTTCGCGCTCATCGACTCGCACGAGCGGATCCACATCCAGCTCCAGCTCGCAGGCGCGGCCGAGCGCGACGAGGAGCGCATGGCGCGCCACGTCGACGCGGTCTGGCTCTCCCTCCGTCACCCTCGCGCCGCGGAGCGCGTCGCCGCCGGCGCCTTCGTCGTGACACGGATCCACGAAGACTTCTGGGAGGCCGTCATGGAGAGCCCGGAGCGGCCCGGCGCCACGGGGCCGGGTGGGCGGTAGCGGGCCGCCGGCCCAGCGTGCGGTACTTGGGGCGGACCTTGGCCCCGTCCCGCCTTCGGGGCGCATGCTCTATCCACGGGGTAGGTCATCGGGAGCGCTAGCCGTTCCTGTCGATGAAGACTCGGGAGGGGCGGCGCTCCAAGGTAGCGGAGATAGCCCATGGATCGCGCATGGTGGATGATCGCGCTCGCAAGCGGGTTGACGACCAGCCTGTTCGCGGCGCCGCTTGCGGCGAGCGAACCGGAGCCGCTCGCCATCACGACCGCCAGCTTCCACGTCGGCGACCGGCTCGCCCTCGCGTGGTCCTCCGCCCGCGAGGGGGGTTCGCGCGAGC
>DATDQL010000040.1:0-2011 GCA_035292305.1 Thermoplasmatota archaeon | reverse complement strand
GTACCGTCGTCTGGAAGCCGGTCTCGAGGTACCAGACGGTCGTCCTTCGTTCTCCCGGCAAAGGCTGCACGGTGCCCTCGAACGCGTCGCGGATCGCGCGGAGGAGCCGCTCGAGGTCACCCTGGCCGACGGTTCTGGGATCGTCGTGTTGCACCCAGGGCGGTTCCGAGGCGTTGTCCGGGTACGGGTTGTGCCCGAAGGTGTCGAGGATCGGGTGCAGGCGTCCGCGCTCGCGGTACGCGTCGCCGAGCGCGCGCACGAAGCCGGCTGGGTCGTAGTGCGCCGCGGTCGTGCTGATGACGTTGATGTCGCGACGGAGCGCGTGCAGGCGTCGGTAGCACGCGGCGAGGAGTGCCTCATACGCCGGCGCGCCGGCGGCAGCGGGCCAGAACTGTGGCGAGTTCGCCTCGTTCCAGATGACAACGTCGCGGAACGGGACGCGAAGAAGGACGTGGTGCAGGAAGTCGCAGTACTGTGTCCGGCTTCTTGCGTCGAGCGGGGCCTCGGACGGCTTGCCGAAGACGGAGATCACGACCCGCTGGCCGCGCGCGACCATCGACGCGGCGCGGTGCAGGTAGGTGCCGACGAGTTTCGTCGGACGCGTCCGTCCGCGGCGCCAGGGGATCGTTACCCGGACCGCGTCGAGCCCCAGGTCGCGGTACTTCGCAAGCAGTCCGTCCGGCCGCGCGAGCCATTTCGAGTGGTCGTCGTCGATGCCGACGAGGAAGGCGGACGTGGGGGCCGTGCCGGCAGTTCCCGTACTGCCGGAGGCGAGCGGCAACACGGCGAGCGCGCACGCCCCAACCGCCAGAAGAGCTCCCGTTCTCACGGCAGTGCAGGGGGGAGGATTCGAACCTCCGAAGGCTGAGCCAGCGGGTTTACAGCCCGCCCCCTTTGGCCACTCGGGAACCCCTGCCCGAGGGGCGCCATTGTAGCCCGTGCCCCGCGGCGCCTACCATCGGGGAGTGGAGCGGTTCGACGTGCTGGTCGTCGGCGCGGGCCCGGCTGGGTCGGCCGCCGCGATCCACCTCGCCCGCGGCGGCGCGCGCGTGCTCCTCGCCGACAAGGCCCGCTTCCCGAGAGACAAGCCGTGCGGGGGCGGCCTCACGGGCCGCGCGATCCGGCACGTTCCGTGCGACGTGTCTCCTGTCGTCGAGCATGTCGTCGACCGCTTCGTGCTCCGGGTCGGGTACCGCGGGCGCTTCGCACGCCGCAGCGCCGCGCCGCTCATCCTGATGACGCAGCGACGGAGGCTCGACGCCTTGCTCGCCGAGCAAGCCGCGGCGGTGGGAGTCGACTTCCGCGACGACGCGCGCGTCGAGCGCCTGTCGCTCGCAGCGGATCACGTGACCGCCCTCGTTGGTGGCTCGAGCGTGCGGGCTTCTCTGGTCGTGGGCGCCGACGGTGCGAACGGCATCGTCGCGCGTACGGCCGCGCTCGGGGAGGGGATCCTGACCGGCGTCGCGCTCGAGGGGAATGCGCCTTGGGGTGCGCTCGATCCCGCCCCGTTCGAGAGAACCGCCTGGGTCGAGCTCGGGGTCGTTCCGGGTGGGTACGGCTGGGTATTCCCGAAGGGGGACCACGGGAACGTCGGCGTCGGGGGCTGGCTCGACGAAGGACCGCGGCTCCGTCACCACCTCGAGAGGCTCGCCCGGGTGCACGGGCTCGACCCGACCGCGCTGCGCAACGTGCGCGGCCATCGCCTGCCGATGCGCAGAATCGGCGCTCCCGCGGCGCGCGGCCGCGCACTCCTCGTGGGAGACGCGGCGGGACTCGTCGACCCCCTCTCGGGGGACGGGATCTACGAGGCGTTCGTCTCCGCCCAGCTGGCCGCGGACGCGATCCTCACAGGCGAGCTTGACGAGTACGAGGCTGCGCTCTCGGCTGCACTCGACCGCCATGCCTCCGCCTCGTGGACCGCGAAGCGAGCTGCCGATCGCTACCCCCGCGCCTGCTACTGGGCCGCGCGGGCCCCGGGTGTGTTCGATACGGTCGCCGGGCTTCTGCGCGG
>DATDQL010000039.1:0-5305 GCA_035292305.1 Thermoplasmatota archaeon | reverse complement strand
CCCGCCGCGAGCGCGTCCGCCGCGGCCTTCTCGTCGATGATGCCGCCGCGCGCGCAGTTCACGAGGATGGCGCCCGGGCGGAAGCGCGCGAGCAACGCCGCGTCCACGATGTGCCGAGTCTCGTCCGTGAGCGGGACGTGCACGCTCACGACGTCGCTCGCCGCGACGAGCGCGCCGACGTCGTCGTGTTTCAAGACACCGAGCGCGACCGCGCGCTCGCGCGGCACGTACGGGTCGTACACGTGCACCTCCATCCCGAAGGCCTCCGCGAGCTCGGTCACGCGCACTCCGATGCGGCCGACCCCGATGAGACCAAGGGAGCGGCCCGCGAGCTCGCCGCCCATGAACTGCTTCTTCTCCCACCTGCCCCCGCGCACGCTCGCGTCCGCGGGCTGCAGATGCCGCAGCAGCGCGAGCATGTGGCCGATCGCGAGCTCCGCGACCGCGTTCGTGCTCGCGGTCGGCGCGTTCACGACTGCAACACCGCGTGCCTTCGCGGCCTCGAGGTCGATGTTGTCCGTCCCGACGCCGGCACGACCGACGACCTTGATCCGCGTCGCGGCCACGAGCACGGCCCTCGTCACCTTCGTCTCGCTGCGCACGACGAGCGCGTCGTACCCCGCGATGTCGCGCAGCAGCTCCTCAGGAGTGACCTTCCGCACGTCGACGTCGTGGCCCTCGCGGAGCGCCTGGACGCCTTCGGGCGAAAGCGGGTCGGAGACGAGGATGCGCATCGGGCGCGGACCGGCGCGGACGTAGATAAAGGAGACAGCAACGGTGATGCTTCCGGGCGCGCCTGCGGAGCCGGGAGGCTCATGAGGGCGCTTGTCATCGTCATCCTCGCGGCTGTCGCGATCCCCCCTGTGGCGACCGGCGCGACATCCGTCAGCGGGTTCGCGACGGGGGCGTTCGTCCAACAGGAGTGGGACGTCTACAACCTGTGGGTGAACACGACCCGGACGATCAGCCTCGTCGTCACCTGGTCCGACCCCTTCGGTCCGGCCGACCTGCGCCGCGCCGAGGACCTCTCCCTGAGCATCTACCAGCCGGGCGTGTGGGATGAGAAGTGCCGGCCCGAGCGGGACCCCTGCGCCTTCGTCGAACCGGACGACTACTACGCGCGAAGCATCGGATGCCCGCCGTTCAACAACGGGATGGAGGGTGGGTTCCTCCCCGACGTCCCGGCGGGCCGTTATCACGTCGTTGTCGAGGGGAACCTCGGGATCACGGTCCCGTACACGCTGACGACGGACTACGCGAGCCTGACGTACAACATCACTCGAGCCGCCGGCGCGGTGTTCGTGCCACCGTGCTGAGTGACAACGGACGCACACGGTCTCGCGTGCATCCTTATCCGTCCGAACCCGGGCTTCTAGACGATGCGCCCCGTCCTACTCGTCGCGCTGCTCATCCTCCCAGCGGGCGCGGGCGCCGCGCTCGAGGGCTGCGAGGAGGAGGGCGGCTTCGACGTCTGCTGGGACGACACGGGCGACGTCCTCGTCGAGGATCCCGGCGACACCGCGACCGTCGAGACCTACACGTCGCGCCGCGACGGATCCGGCGACACAGAATACCAGGTCGACCGGACAGGCGTGAAGGCGTGGCGGCAGACGAACGGCGGCGGACCGATCCTGCTCGCCGAGCACGCCAACTACCAGTACCGCAACGAGCGCGAGAACACGAGGATCGTCGGCCAGGAGGTCCGCGTGTCCGTCGACGGCAACGACCTCAACGTCGGCGCGCGCCGCACGACGTACGACGAGACCATCTCGGTGTGCCACGCCTATGCGCGCGAGAACGCGGTCATGATCCCGTGCACCGCCCTTATTCCCTGAGGACGCGATCGTACACGGCCTCGAGCCGGTCCACGACCTTCTCCGCGGCGAAACGCTCGAGCACCCGCTTCCGCCCCGCGGCCCCCATGGCGAGGCGCAGCTTCGGGTCTCCCACGAGGCGCGTCACCTTGCGCCCGATGTCCTCCGGCGAGAACGGCTCGACGAGGAGACCCGTGACCTCCTGCTCGACGACCTCCGCGACGCCAGGGATGTCGGTCGCGACGACGGGGCGCGCGCACGCCATCGCCTCGAGCGCGACGATCCCGAAGGCCTCGAGGCGCGACGTCGATGGGAGGACGGCAAGGTCAGCGGCCGCGTAGTACGCGGGCAGCTCGTCGTGACCGACCGCTCCGACGAGACGCACCTTCCCCGGCGGCTGGTGGCGCGCGAGCGCTTCGAGCCCGCGTCGCCGCGGCCCGTCGCCGACGACGACGTGAACGACCTCCGGCGGCGAGTGCGCGGCGGCCTCGATGAAATGCTCGACCCCCTTGTGGTGCGTGAGCCGCCCGACGAAGAGGGCGATGGGACGGTGGCCCACGCGGAGGGTCGCGCGGACGTTCGAGGCGTCGACCTCGGGACGGAAGCGCTCCGTGTCGACGGGGTTGGGCACGATGTCGACCGCCCGCTTCCACAGGTCGCGGCTCGTGCGCGCGTAGGATTGCGTCGTGGCGATGACCGCCCCGGCACGCCGCACGGTGGCGCGGCCCAGGGTCCGGCGGTAGGCTTCGACGATGAGCGCGCCGCCGGGGAAGGCGAGCTCGAGGTCGCAGTGGTGCGTGTGCACGAAGGGGACGTCCAAGCGCGCGGCCGCGCGCGCAGCGTACCACGCGGTGAGCGGCGGAGGCGAATGTGTGTGGACGAGCGCCGGCCGCAGATCGGCGAGCGCGCGCGCCGTCGCGGGGGCGACCGGGGTGTCGAACCGGCTCGCTCGCGGCCGCACCCGGACGACGTCGACGCCCTCGACGCGTTCGCGCTCAGGCGTGGCCGCGAGGCGCGTCGTGAGGACCGTGACGGGCCAGCCGCGGCGCGCCAGCTCGCGCGTTACCGCCTCGACGTGCGACTCGACGCCGCCGAGGTGCGGACGGAAGTACGGGCACACGTGGACGAGACGGCCCGGCACATCGCGACGAGCGCGGGTCGAGGCCTTGCCTTTTGCGGCGGGTGCCGCAAGGGCGCGGTTCGCTCCGGCGCGCCAGCGGAAAACCTGCGAGCAGCGTCTGCGGCCCGCCCTACGTCGCGCAGGGGCTCGGGTCCATCGAGTTGCAAAGGTTCACGATGAAGTCGCGGGCCCAGTCATCGGGGCAGTGGCACATGAGCGCGTACGTCGGGCGGTGGACCTTCATGCGGCCCCTGGACGTGCGAGCGCGGGTTTGAGACTTTCTCGACGGAGACTAGCGGCTTGGCGCGCTTGGCCCCCTTGGCGTCCTTGGCGCTCACTCGATCTGCACGTCCGCCAGCTGATGATGCCTCTGCGCGAGCATGCGCGCGAGCCCGATGTTGCGCCCGCCTTTTCCGATGGCCTTCCCTTTATCGTCGGCCTTGACCTTCACGCGCGCCGACACCGTGCCGTCGTTGCGCTCGTCGAACGCGATCGATTCGAGCTCGAACCGGTGGAACAGGTTCTTCACGAACTGCTCCCGGTCCTGCGAGAAGCCGACGATCTCCACCTCGCGGTTGAGCACGTCGCGGAGCTTCTTCAGGTTCACCGCGCCGCGCCCCAGGGCCTTCCCGAGGTCGCCGTCCTCGACGACGAAGACCTGGCGCCCGTCCTGGTCCAGGCAGTCCTTCACGCGCGCGCCCGTCGTTCTCTCGAAGAGGACGATGAGGCGCAGCGTCTCGGTGTCGAGGACGATCTCGACCATCTCGACGCTCCGCTCACTCGGGCGGGCGCGGGGCCCGGGCGAGGTCGAGGACGTCGGACTCGCCGGCTTCGAGCACGGCAGCGACGGCGACGCTGAAGGGTTTGCCGAGCGCGGGGCCGAGCTCCGTGTTGAGCCCGTCGAAGCGGTAGACAGGGACGCGCGACTGTTGCGCGGCCGTCTCGACGCCGCTGCCCGCAAGGTCGGGCGCGTTCTTGGCGAGGATCACGAGCTTGGCCTTCTTCTGCGAGATCGCGCGCAGGCTCTCCTTGGCGCCGAGGGCGACCTTGCCCGTCTGCGCCGCCGTCCGAAGGGACCGCTGGACGTCCATGGTGTCAACTCCCAGTCTCCCGCGCCCGCGCCGGAAGCGCGAGCGCGGACTCGTGGGTGGCGCGCCGAAGGCGGACACCATATTTGACCGTTGCCGTCCTGCGACGTGTCGAGGCCCAGCTCACTCTTCCTTCTCAAGCAGGCTCGGCGACTCGTCGTCGCCCGGCGTCCCTTCGCCAGTCGGCCCGTCGCCGCCCATGCCGCCCTCCGCGGCTCCGGCCGCGGGCGCGCCCGGCACGGGAGGCTCCTCGAAGACCGGCGGCACCCACTTCGGCGGCGCCTTGACCCCTTCGAAGGCGTTCGGCTTCATCACGAGCGACACCGCACCCGTGCCGAGCGACACCGGCTGTCCGACGATGATGTTCTCGGCGACGCCCTCGAGGGGGTCGATCTCGCCGATCATGCCGGCCTCGAGCAGGTGGTTCACCGTGATCTCGAACGCGGCGCGCGCGAGGACGGACGACTTCTCGCCGGAGATACCGTGGCGGCCGATCGCGCGGATCGTGCCGTCGACCGTCATCACGTCCGCGACGAGCATGAGGTGCCGGATGTCGACCGTGAGGCCCTGCTCGGAGAGCGTCTTGTAGGCCTCGGTCATGATCGCGGAGCGCGCGGCCTCCACGCCGAGCACGTCGAAGATCTCGCGGAAGTTGTTCGTCGTCGTCCGGGTCGTGTCGACACCGTCGATCTTCATGACCTTCGCGAGGTTCGACCCTTCCGTGTAGATGACGTACCCCGTCGGCTCCTTGCGGAGCACGACGCGGCGGATCTCGGAGATGCCCTTGATCTGCGTCTTCTTCGCCTCGGCCGCGATCATCTGGATCGTCTTGTAGGGGCGCTCCTCGCCCTCCTCGGGGCGGAGCACGACGCGGCCGCGGCCGCCCTCGCGCTCGATCGCGACCTGGGAATTCTTGATCTTCTCGAGTTTCTCGGCGATGTCGTCGAGCGTGATCGACTTGCGCTTCAGCTTCTTCTCGTCCGGGTCGATGATGACCTGGAAGGTCGCGAGGTCCGTGGAGATGTACGCGATGTCGAGGAGCTCCGTCGTCTCGATCTCCGCGGCGACGCGCTGAGCCTTGTCGGCGTCGTTCTTCACGGAGTCCTCGAGGTAGACCTCCATCATCGGCGTCGACGGGATGCGGCGCGCGTCCACGACCTCGATGAGCCGAGGCAGGCCTAGTGTGACGTTGATCTCGGCCACACCGGCGTAGTGGAACGTACGCATCGTCATCTGCGTGCCCGGCTCGCCGATGGACTGGGCGCCCACGATGCCAGCGGCCT
>DATDQL010000038.1:0-10680 GCA_035292305.1 Thermoplasmatota archaeon | reverse complement strand
GGTCGCGACCGCCCCCGGTTCGACGCGTTCGACGACGCCGTCTCCCCACGCTACCGCGACCGAGGCGCGGCGCGACGCTGCGATCGTGAGGGTGAAAGGCTCGCCTGCCGCGGGGAAATCGGACCCGACGGCGATCGTCGGCCTGAGCGAATCATCCGTCTTCGAGAGATGGACGATGCGTCCGCCGACCTGTCCGATCTCGAACAGGACGAGGCCGTCCGGCACGCCGAGGACGCGGGGGCAGCAGTCGAAGATCGACGGGATCGGAACCTGCTGGACCGAACGCGTCGTGGCCATGTCGATCCTCGTCAAGGTGACGGAGACGCCGTTCGGAGTGCCGCGGCTCGTGACGACGTACGCGTCGCCCGGCGGGGCCAACACGACCGCGAGCACGCTCCCGCCCTGGTCCCCCGCCCAACGCGAGGGTTCGTCCGGGGCCCGCGTGTCGTAGAGCACGACCGAGGTTGCGAGCGGGATCGCGATGGTCTCGTCCGACCATGCGAGGGGCGCGGTCCCGAACAAAGGCGCGTCCGGGATCGGAATGACCTCGGGGTCCGTGCTCAGCGGATTGATGAACACGAGCTCGCCCGTCAACAGCGCAGCCGCGCGATCTCCCGAGGCGGACGCGAGTCCCGATTGGCCCGTCGGCAATCGAGCGGCCGCTGCGCGCGCGAAGTCGCCGCTGTACGGGAGCACCGCGCCGACCGGCGTCCCGTCGAGCCCCATCCAGGCATACGCCGGCGCCAACGTCCGTGCGCCGGCGCGGCCGAAGAGCACGAGCCCGGTGTCCGTGAGGGTCACGCCGTCCACGTTGAAGCCTTGGACCTGCCCGCTCACGGCGCCCAGAGTCGTCGGGGGCATGGGCGACGACGAGCCAGTGAACGCGGTCGCCGGCATCGTCGACGCCCAGAGGGTCGAGCCGTCCACGAGCGAGACCGCCTGGATGACGTGTCGCCCGATCTGTTCGTTGCCGAACGCCACGTAGGCGACGCCGGCATCGCTGTCGATCGCGGGCGACTGACAGGCCCACTCGTTCTGATCCGCGACGCCCCGGGCCTCGGCGAGGGAGATCTCGGGCCGCGCCCCCCACGCTTCCGCTCCTGACCGAGAGTCGAACGCGCGCACGAGAAGGTCGTCGGGCGTGCCGTCGACGCAGACGATCGCGATGTCGTTCACGGGGTCGTATCCGCCCAGGCGCGCGCCCTCCGGGCACGGGATCTCGGTCACGCGGGTGGTGACGCCCGTGTCGAGGTCGAACCGGAATAGGCGGCACGTCGAGGTCGGGTTCGGGAGGTTGGGTTGCTCGACCCCGACGATCCCCCACGGCGTCCACGCGAGCCCGTCGCCCGCCACGTTGAGGGCCTGGTCCGCGTCGAGCATGTTGAAGGTGCCGACCACGTCGAGCGGGGTCCCGGGAAGGAGCGCGATTCCCGACCGGCCCGCGTCGCCCCGCCCCTGCGTCCACCCCGTCTCCGCGGCCTGCCCCAAGCTCGGCCCCGCCGCCAGCACGAGCACGATGAGGGTCACCCTGCCTCCGAGCCTCATCCCGCGGGAAGCGGGCCCGCCGCGCCTTAAACCTGAGGTTCCTGCGCGAGCCGCATTGCGTGACGCCTGCGTCCTCCATCGCGCTCCTGGCGACGGTCCGGATCCGGCCCGGAACCATTAAGACGCTGGACGCTCTATAGCCACGCTGGAATGCCCACTACCATCACGATCGACCCGAAGGTGCGGGACCGACTGAAGCTCTTCGGGACCGCGGGCATGACGTACAACGAGATCCTGACGCGGATCATGGACGAGATCGAACGCGAGAAATTCATCGCGCAGCTCCGTCGCGAGCTCGAGACGACCCCCGAGAAGGACTGGGTCGATCTCGAGGATCTCTGATGCCCGCGCGCGTCCGCCTGCTGCCCTTGGGGACGGAAGCGTTCCGTTCCCTCGCGCCGGAGCCGAAGCGCGCGGTCGCTGCGGCGATGCGGGGCCTCGCCGCGGACGACGCCCGTCTCGACGTGCGGCCGCTCGTCGCCCCCGGCCTCGGGAGGCCCCTCGTCCGGCTCCGCGCGGGAGAGTGGCGCGTCGTGTTCGTCCGCGAGGGCCGGACGATCGTGGTCGCCCGCATCTTCCACCGCCGCGAAGGGTACGCCTGGCTCGATCGCTGGGCCGGCGAACGATGAGGCGACCGCCGCAACTCCCTCAAGGACGTGGGCTGCGCTCCGCTGCCCACCGCTCGAAAAGCGTCCCGAGCCGCTCGCGTTCCTCCGCCGAGAGGTTTCGCTCCTCCGCGAGCGCGACCCGGAGACCGTCGGCCTCGCCCGGCTCCATCACGCCGTCCTCGAGCGCGAGGTCCAGGAGCTGGTGGAAGCGTGGCGTCACGCGGCCGTGCAGCGCGCCGAGCACGCGCGCCCGCAACGCCTGCCGGATGCGGGACTCGCGCAGCTCCAGCACGCCGAACTGCGCGTCGTCGAGCGAGCCGGTCGCGTGGTCCGTCTCGATGCGCTGGTGGAAGTCTTCGAGCGCGCCGATCGCGCCGAGGAGGTCCGTGCGCGCGCGGTCTCGGATGCGACGCAACTCCCGGATCTCTTCTCCGAGCCGGCCGCGGCGGTGCCGCCGCTCGATGTAGGCGAACGCGCCGCCGGCGAGGGTGACCAGGACGCCGATGACAGCGAAGGTCGCGTTTTGGTTGTTCGGCGCGAACGCGCGCTGCATGAAGTTGAGCTCCGGGGGCCGGGGCACACCCACATGGACGGGCGTCTCGGTCGTCGCCGTACGGTTGTCGCCGAAGACGGCGGTCGTCCGCACGAGGCGCTCGCCGCCGACGCCGTAGGCGTGCGCGATGCGGTCGGTCGGAGCGAATGTCTCGACGCTGTCGTCGTCCCACGCGACGACCACGCGCCCGACGGAGGGCGGAAGGCCGACGTCGAGGACGAGCTCCGCGGCCACGGGCACGTACGCGTCCGAGAGCTCGACGTGAGGGCGCAGCCCTTCCGGACTCGGACCGAGGACCGTCACCCGACCTTCGTCGTTCGCGATGACGACCCGACCGCCGGCGATGGGAAGGAACCTTGAGTTCGCAGAGGCAGCGTTCGAACGCGACGCGGGACCCGCTGCCGGGTCGGCGGGCGCGCGGAGCGTTTCCGACGAGAGGGGGAGCGAACCGACGAGCCTGCCCGTCGGGAGGTCGATGCGGAAGAGCTGGATCTCCTTCACGTCGGCGGCCCGACGGGCGGCGACGACGTACACGTCCGCTGGCGGGACGATGAGGACGTCGCTCACGAACCACTCGAGCGCGCGGTCCCAGACCCACCGGTTCGCGAGGTCGACCGTGTCGTACGCGCCGACGGTCTGGCGAAGGGGCACGATCACCGTCCGGTCCCACCAGCGCGGCGCGACGAAGTAATTCCCTTCCGCAGGTTCGGCCGGGTCGAGCGGGATGCTCGCGGCCTGAACGTTCGACGGGTCGACGAGCAGGATGTCGGACCCGAACACGGTCGCGGCGCGCGCGCCCGACGCCGTGGGCCACTCGGACTCGCCCGTCTCCTGTGACCGGTCGAACGGCCCGCGAGGCTCGACCTGCCTGGGGCTCGAGAACGCCGCGCCGACGACCGTGCCGTTGAAGTCCATCCAATGCGCAGTCGAAAACGCCTGCGTCACGGATCCGACGACGAGGAGCCCGTTCGAGGTCACGGCGGCCGCGTACGGCACGATGCCGTGCTCCTCCGCGGCCTCGACGGCGGGAAGGATGAACTGCTGCACGGTCGGGGACAGGGGCATCGAACGCGACCAGAGGACCGAGCCGTCGTCGGCATCGATCGCCGCGACGCGCCCTCGCGACTCGGGATCGATCGCGACCGGCACGAAGATCGTCCGACGCACGGGGTCGAACGCCGGTGCCGCGCAGAACGCGTTCCCCTGACCGACGTCGATCGACCCGACGACGAGCCCGAGGCGTCGCGGCGTGACCGACCAGAGGACCGAGCCGTCGCCGGCCATCGCGGAGAGGACGGCGTCGTCGTCGCCCGCGCGTGTGCAGACGTGCACGACCTCGAGCACGGCGTCGTATCCGACGACGTTGTTGCCGAAGGACGGGCCCGCGCCGCAGGGAAACGGCACCCCCCTCACGACGTCCGCGGCGGTCGGGTCCGGGACGCGGATGAGCGCGCAGGCCGATGGCGCGGGTGCCGATCCCCCGGTCGGGAAGGAGAGCGCGACCGTGGACTCGATCGCGAGTCCGACGAGCCCTCCGCGAGTCTCGACGAACGGGATCGTGTACGCGGTCGCGATCAGCTGCGCGGGCTCGAGCACCCGCGAAACGGACAGGACATCGAGCGGTCCCGAGGGGAGCTCGACCCACCCTTCGTGCCCTGGACCTCCCGCGATCTGCGACCATACGGGCTCAGCGTCAGACTGGGCCATCGCGGGCAGCCCGCCGAGGACCAGGACGGCGAGGACGGCACGAAGCCTCACGCGGCCGAATCATGACCTTGTGCCATGAACCCGTGCCCGGGCCCCCTCGTCCCAGTCCGAGCCCACGCCCAGCCCGCCCCCGAGCCCCAACCCGAGCCCCGCCGGTGACCGCTAAATAGGAGCACCCCTTTCGGCGCCGCGATGGCTTCGAGCGGCGCCGTCATCATCACGGGCGTCCCCGGCGTCGGGAAGTCGACCGTCCTCGAGGCGGCCCAGCGTCACGCGGGCTACCCCGTCGTCGTCTACGGGACGAAGATGTTCGAGGTCGCCGTCGCGAAGGGGCTCGTGAAGGACCGCGACGAGATGCGGCGGCTGCCGCCCGCGACGCAGCGCGAGATCCAGATCGCCGCGGCCGAGGCCATCGCCGCCATGGGCCGCGTCGTGGTCGACACGCACTGCACGATCAAGACGCCGCAGGGGTACCTTCCGGGCCTGCCTGCGTGGGTCGTGCAGAAGCTCGCGCCGACCCAGGTGATCCTCGTCGAGGCGCCGCCCGAGGACATCCTGAAGCGCCGCGCGAACGACCCCTCGCGCAAGCGCGACCCCGACACGGTCGAGGAGATCGCGGCGCACCAGGCGATGAACCGCATGGCGGCGATGACGGTCGCGACCCTCACCGGCGCCACCGTCCAGGTCATCGTGAACCGCGAGGGCAAGGTCGACGAGACGCGGGAGCAGATCGTCAGGACGCTGGCCTGATGGCCGATAAGAAGCCCGGGGGCAGCTCGTTCGTCCTCCTGCTCTCGTTCCTCGTCGTCGCGTTCGTCCTGTTCGACCCGACGCTGCGGGACTTCCTCGCGCGCGGCGTCGGCTTCGTGTTCGATCCGCTCTTCGGGTTCGGCGGGAGGTACCCGCTCTGGACCGTCGCGCTCGCCGGCATCGTGATGATCCTCGCCTCGACGGTGATCCGCCACTTCCTCGTGGATTGGGTGAAGATGGCGCGCGTGCAGGAGGTCATGCGACACTTCCAGAAGGAGTTCCGCGAAGCGCAGAAGTCCAACAACACGTACCGGATGAAGCGCCTCACCGAGGCGCAGCCGGAGATCATGAAGCTGCAGGCGGACATGAGCGGCGAGCAGATGAAACCGATGGCGTTCACGATGATTGTCGTCGTGCCCATCTTCCTGTGGCTCTCCGGAGCGATGGCCGTGCCCGTGCACTATGCCCTGACGCACGAAGGGGCCGGCGACGTCGTCGCGCTCGGCTACGGCGACGACCTCTGGTCCGCGACCGTCGTCGCCACCGGGGATGACGGCGAGCTCGACCTCACCCGCACGTCCCACGTGCACGCGTTCTCCGTCGACGGCGCGGCCACGGGCACCGTCCGTATGGACGGCGAGACGGGCGGGACTTCGTTCGCCGTGGACGGCGCCGCCGCATTGCCACCCGGTCGCGCGGTGAACCTGAGCACGGGCAGCCACGTCGTCAAGACCGCGGACAACCTCGACATCTGGAACCCCGAGGAGCCCGCGAAGCTCAACAAGGCGCTCCTCGTGCTGCTCGCCGCCGACGGCTCGGTCGACCGCGTCATCGTCGTCGGGCCGACGCCGGTCACGGTCGCCGTCGACGCCCCGACGGAGGCGCGCATCCTCGTGCCGGCGGCCCCGAACGCGGCCCCGCGCGGGAACCCCGTGCAGGTCTGGATCGGGGACGAGCGCCACGACTTCTTCGCGGCGGACGTCTGGTTCCTCCCGACGGCGGACGGCCAGGTCACCATCACGCCGAAGACGATCCGCGTGCCGTGGAACACGGACTGGGACCTCAACGAGAACTGGAAGTTCCTGCCGCGGTGGATCATCCTCTACACGCTCATCTCCATCCCGCTCGGCACGGTGACGCAGAAGGTCTTGAAGAAGTGGGAGTTCCAGCGCATCGACCTCGACGCGGACGGCAGGCCTGCGGGGAAGTCGCTTTGACGCGAGCGGAGCGGCCGGCGACGTCTCGCCCCGCAGGGCGCGGCGTGGCACGAGTGAAACGCGCCGCGAGCACGCGTCGTCCGAGCGAGGGACGAGCGAGGACGATTCCGTGATTTTTCACCTCGTAGCCGTCGCGGGCCTTCCGGGCACCGGCACGACGACGCTCTCCAAGCTCCTCGCGGAGAGGCTGAAGCTCCCGCACGTCTACGCAGGAGCGCTGTTCCGCCGCCTCGCCGCCGAGAAGGACATGACGCTCGCGGAATTCGGCGAGTTCGCCGAGAACCACCCCGAGATCGACACCGAGCTCGACCGGCGCATGATCGAGGTCGCGCGGAAGGGCGGCGTCGTCCTCGAAGGTCGCATGGTCGCGTGGCAGTGCAAGGAGGCAGGCGCGCACGCGCTCAAGATCCTCCTCGAAGCGCCTGAGCACGTGCGCGCCCAGCGGGTCGCAGACCGCGAGAAGAGCGCCGATGTCGACGCGATCCTCCGCGAGAACCGGCACCGCGAGGCGAGCGAGGCGAAGCGGTACCGCGAGATCTACGGCGTGGATCCGAACGACCCGAGGCTCTACGATCTCGTCCTCGAAAGCGGCCGCCACCTCCCGGACGCACTCGCGGATGCGGTGGAGGCGCGCTGGCGTGGCGGGGCGTGAACCACTCGCGATGTTGGTGCGCGCGCCATCGCGCACGGACGCGGCCTCCGGCCGCCCGCCCGCCGAGCGCTCCATCGAGGAGCACCTGCGGCTCGGCGTCGTCAACCTCGACAAGCCCGCCGGTCCGTCGAGCCACCAGGTCGTCGCGTGGCTGAAGCTCGCGCTCGCGATCCGGAAGGCCGGACACGGCGGCACGCTGGACCCGAACGTGACCGGCGTGCTCCCGGTCGCGCTGCTCGACGCGACGCGCGTCGTGCGCACGCTCCTCGAGGCGCCGAAGGAGTACGTGTGCGTGCTCGAACTCCAGAAGAGCGTCCCGCAGCCTCGGCTGCGGGACGCATTGTTGGAGTTCCACGGGCCGATCTGGCAGACCCCGCCGCTCAAGAGCGCTGTGAAGCGTCAGCTACGGCAACGCACGATCTACGAGATCCAGGTGCTGGAGGTCGAGGACCGTCGCGCGCTCTTCCGCGTCTCCTGCGAGGCGGGGACCTACATCCGCAAGCTCTGCCACGACGTCGGCCTCGTCCTCGGCGTCGGCGGCCACATGCTCGACCTGCGCCGCAGCCGCACGGGCCCGTTCTCCGAGAAGGGCGCAGTCACGCTGCACGACGTCAAGGACGCGTGGCATTTCTGGAAGGACGAGGGCGACGAGAAGGAGCTGCGTCGCGTCGTGCGTCCAGTCGAGGAGCTCGTTGCTCACCTACCGCGTGTCGTCGCGCGCGACAGCGCGATCGACGCCGTGTGCCACGGCGCGCCGCTCATGGCGCCCGGGCTCGTCGAGATCGACGCGACGACGCGCGCGGGCTCGCTCGCCGCGATCTTCACGCTCAAGGGAGAGCTCGTCTCGGTCGCCCGCGCGGCGCTCGACGCGCGCGCCGCCGTGGACGCGAAGGGCGGCGTCGTCGTCGACAGCGGACGCGTCGTGATGGACCCCGGGACGTACCCGAAGGGCTGGTAGACTCACTCCGCCGGCTTGTCGGCGCCCCACGTGCCCGCGAGGATGAGGTGGAGCTTCTCGGCGACCTTCGATGGGACGCGCGTCAGGGCCTGCGCGAACCCTCGGTGACGGTTCTCCTCTTCGCCGTGCGGGCCGGCGCCGTCGGAGGCGTCCACGTCATCGTCGGCGCCCTCGTCGTGTCCGCGGATCTTGGCGACGAACGTCGCGAACCACGAGGGCTTGCCCTTCTCGGCCTCGGCCCAGGCGGTCTTCGCGTCCACGCGCTCCTCGTCCTCGAGCTGGCCGAAGGCGTGTCGATACCCGCCGTCCGCGGCCGCGGGCGTCGCCCCGGCCGGGTCGTTGTCGGGCCCGGCGGGATCCCCTTCCTCGTCACCTTGCGGCGCGTCGTCGGCGTGGCCTCGGGCACGCGGCGCCTCGTCGTCGTCGTCCTCGCCGTGCGCCGATGGCGCGGCGTGTTCCTGGTCCTGGCGCCCCTTCGCCATGGCCGCCGGGAACAGCGTCCCGAGGACCAGGAAGGCAGCGATGGTGAGCACGATCGGCTTCCACATGCAGGTTCCTCGGCCCTCGCGGGGCGCCGAGGCTACTTGAGGGCCCGCGGAGGAGCCTCGAAGGGTGTCACGGACGCGTACGTATACGGCGCGAGCGCAACGCCCAAGACCATCGCTCGGCATCCGCCACCGGGAGACTGGTCGCCATGCGGATCGTCACACCCTGGGTGCTCTCCGTCGCCATATTCGTCCCGGCCGCCGCGCTCGCGGAGCCGTTCCTCGAGTCGTTCCAGGTCGATGAGTTCGTGGACCCGGTCGAGATCGAGGTTCTCTCCGACGGCGCGCCGCAGGTCGACCGGCCCATCGTGCTCGACATCGTGCTCACGGCGCGCTGGTCGACGCTCGCGCCGGCAACGGTCGTCGTGCGCGCCCCCGAGGCCGTGCTCGTCGCGGGCGACGCGGCACGCGCCGTCGTGCTCCCGCTCGACGAATCCGTGACGCTGCATGTCACCCTCGTCCCGCGCGCGGCGGGCGAGCACCTCGTCGAGGTCGACGTCCTCGGCGCGTTCGGCGGCCACGGGCAGGCATGGCTCGTCGTTCCTGAGGATGGTCTGGGCGCGGTCCACACCCCGAGCCTCGCTGCGCCGACGTTCGCGCTCGCGGCGGTCCCGTTGCCGCCCGACGCCGTCGTCCGCGCGCCCTTCCACGCGCCCGGCGGCCCGATCCCCCCGGCGGTGCAGGCGCAGGGGCTTCCCCTCCCGTCCTCGGACTTCGTCGACAGCGACGGGCCCGTCGTCGCCGAGTCGCACTCCACGTTCGTCGCTCGCGTGTGCCTCTCGTACGAGTCGGAGACCGTCGGCACGTTCGAGCCCCAGCGCTGGGTCGGCGTCAAGTTCTTCGACCGGGACTCCTCGACCTCGGATGACGAGCTCTCCTACGGCCTCGCCGGCGACGACGGTTGCTACACGAGTGGCGCTATCAGCCGCGCAGAGGAATCGGGGGGCGGCAACCAGGACGTGTACGTCCTATTCTACACGGCGCACGGCACGGTCGCGGTCGAGTCCACGCCCGGCACGGCCTACGTCTCGAACGTCGGCTACGCCAACCCCACGACCGTCGGGGCGCAGGACACGCTCGAGATGGGCTCGTGGGTCCCGCCGTCCGACGCGAACTACCGCGCTTCGCACCGCGTCTTCGAGTACCTGAACAACGCGTGGCAGTACTCCGCGTGGACCGGCGGCTTCGACCCCGGGCAGGTCAAGGCCACGGTCCCGGACTCGTGCACGTACTACACGCTCGCCGACAACCGCATCCATCTCTGCGCGAACGGCGTCGACGACAAGAGCCCTGACGACGTCGGTCACGAATACGGCCACTTCGTCCAGGACAAGGCGTACGGCGACGCGTACTGGCCGAGTCCGGGTGGACCCCACTCGTTCTGCGACGACAACCAGAACCGTGGCCTCTCGTGGACGGAAGGCTTCGCGAACTTCTTCGGGGCGTCGACGGACCAGCAGATCGCGCGCCCGGGGACGACGGGCGATGGCCTCTACAGCCGGCCGTGGAACGGCGCCCAGTTCTCGTTCGACCCCGAGACCGCGTTCTGCTCGGGCGTCGCCGGCGACGACAGCGAGTTGAACGTCCTGCGCTCGATGTGGGACCTCCGCGACGCGGCGAACGACGGCTGGGACCTGTCGACCGCCTCCATCGTGACCGTCCTTAACGAGATGCGGGACTGCGACGACGCGAACTATCGCGACGTGTACGACGGCGGATGCAGTTGGGTCTCGAAGGGCAACCCGCGCTGCGACTTCGTACGCACGGCCCTCCAGGGCGGCATCGACTTCGACGTCGTCCCCACAGCGCCGCTCACCACGCAGACCTCGTTCCAATGGGTCCGCGGCACGATGACGATCGCGGCCTCTCCGAGCGACGATGGGTGCCCGAACGTCACGACCGTCGCGTTCCACGTCTCGGGCGACTCCGTGTGCGCGACCTCCGACCCCTCGGCCGGCACGCGCACGACCGCCCCGTGGTCCGTGTCTTTCGATTCCACGACGTTCGGCGACGACGGTTCCGTCTGGACGTGCGCGCTCGCGTCGGACGGGCACGGATCGAGCTGGCAGACCTCGTCGTCGTCCGTCGGCATCGACAACGGCGCGCCGACCGCGACCGTGACGACGCCGGTCCTCGCCATCGCCG
>DATDQL010000037.1:0-3714 GCA_035292305.1 Thermoplasmatota archaeon | reverse complement strand
CGAGGTCGAACGCGCGATGGACGGCGTCGAGGCAGAGCTCGGTCCGCTCGACGCCCTCGTGAACAACGCCGGCGAGAACAAGGTCCAGCCGTTCCTCGAGATCTCCGACGCGGACCTCGCGCGCATGCTCGACGTGAACTTCAAGAGCGCGTTCCTCTGCACGCAGGCGGCCGGGCGGCGGATGGTCGCAAGGAAGCGCGGCTCGATCGTGAACGTCTCGAGCATGGCCGGGTGCTTCGCGCGTCCCGGAAGCGTCGCGTACGGCGCCGCGAAGGCCGCGGTGAACTCGCTCACGATGAGCGCGGCCGAGGCGCTCGCGCCGCACGTCAACGTGAACGCGGTCGCGCCGGGCTTCGTCGACACGGAGCTCAACGCGTACGTACCGGCCGAGCGCCGGCGCGCGATCGAGGAACAGACGCCTGCGAAACGCTGGGCGACGCCCGACGAGATCTGCGAGACGGTCGCGTTCTTCGCACTCGGGCCGCGGTTCGTCACGGGGCAGATCCTGCGGGCCGATGGCGGCATCGGGAACATCTACTTCCGGAGCTGACCGGCGTTGGGGTTCCCCGTCCCGGGCCGCAGGACGCGCTGGGGGATCGCGCTCGCGGCTTGGCTCGTGGTCGTCCTGGTCGTCCTGACCCCAACGCGAGACCTCTGGCTCCTTCCCCTCACGATGGGGCGGGCGATCGGGATCGGCGCTGCCGCGGTGGCGGTCGTCCTCGTGGTCTTCCTGTTCGTGATCCGCCCGGCCCGCCGCCGAGGCGGCCTCGTCCCCCCCACGATGCAGGTCGCAACTTCATGGAGACCGGTGGGCGTTCCCGAGCTCGCTCCGCCCCCGCCCATCCAGGCGTGCATGCGGTGCGGGTCGCTCGACCTCGCGACGCCGGCGATCCGAGACGGCGTGTGGCCCGGTGGTGGAGAGCTCCAGTTCCTCGTCTGCCGACGCTGCAACACCCGAGCGCCGCCGCTCACGTTCGATCGCGCGGAGGACTACGCCGCGTTCGTGCGAGAACTCCACGAGCCCGCCGCAGATCCATCTCACGCGTAGAGCTCGCGCTCGGGTGAAGAAAGTGGAAGGGGTGCTGGCCTCACTAGGAGGGGATGGGATGCACTTAAACAACTACCAGCCGGGCCCTTCCAGACCCTTGGAGTCTTGGCGCGACCATATAGTTTTCGGAAATTTGGCTGGACGCGTCAACGTTCGGTTGACCGGCTTACTCCGGTGCGATCGACACGACGTTGTTGCCGCGAAGCAGGACGGTCCCGAGGCGCCGCGCGGTCGATCCGCCGCGCTCCTCGACCTCCTCCAGGACGAGATTCATGTACTGATCGTAGCCCGCGAGCTTGCCTTCGAGCACGCGCCCGTCCTTCAACTGGAGGGCCATCTTCTTGTTCAACGACCGCTCGAGCACATCGAGGGGCAGCGCCATCGCGGCGGCAGGTCCACGGGCGACCATCAATGCTTCGCCGCGAAGAACGCGCGGGCGCTCTCCGGGAGGGACGCGTCGGTCGCGAGACCCGGGAGGTGCGGGCCGAGCAACGTCGCCCGACGGTCGAGCAAGGCGACGACGCCGCGGTCCTCCGGACCGCGAAGGAGCCGCCCGACGGCCTGGAGCGTGCGGCGCACGGTCGGCGCCGTGACCGCGTACTCGAAGCCGCGACCGTGACGCGCATCGAGGAAGTGCACGAGGCCGTGGAGCCGGGCCGTGGGCTTCGGGTACGGAAGCCCCGCGACGACCACGACCTCGAGCTCTCCGCCGGGGAAGTCGAGCCCTTCCGCGAGGCGACCGCCGACGACCGCGAGAAGGGTCGCCCCGCGTGCGGACCGGAATCGCGTGACGGCGGCCATGAGATCGCCCTGGCGCGCTCCGGCCTCCTCGACGAGGGACCCTTCGGGGACGTACCGGCGGAGCCGCTTCAAGACATCGTAGCTCGGAACGAACACGGCCATGTTGCGTCCGGCGGTGGCGGCTCGGAGCTCCGCGATCCGACGGCCCAGCCGATCCCATGCGGACGGGTCGCGGGCCACTTCGGCGTGGCGCGTCGTCACGGTGGGGTCGACGAGGACGACGCGCCGGTCCGGCGAGAACGGCGACGGGATACAGACGAGGTCCGTCTCCGGCGGGAGGCCGATCTCGTCGCGGTACGCTTCGAGGGGGACGAGCGTCCCGCTGAGATGCACGGTCGCGTGGGCGTCCAGGAGCGGCGCCGTGGCGACCGATGCGTCGAGGCAGGCGAGGGCGAGGCACGGGTCGGCCGGGTCCTCGATGAGACGAAGATGCGAGACGGGGTCCGCCTCCCGGTAGGCGACGAGGAAGGACCCAACGGCGCCGACGTACGAGCGAGGCACGCGCCCGGAACAGCGGCGCGCCTCCCGGACCTCCTCGCCGTAGCCGAGGAGCATGGCGGCGACCCGGTCCCAGGTGCGCGTCGTCGACCGGAGGGCGACGAGGAGCTCCTCGTCGAACGCGTCCGGCGGCACGAGCCCATCGTCCTCGTCGAGGTAGCGCGCGGCGAGGTCCTCGAGGACGCCCACGAGGCGCGCGAGGAACGCGGAGAGCGCGAGGCCGGTGGCCGTCGGCAGCTCACGGTCGCCGAACTCCTCGACTTCGCGAGCCGCCCGCTCCAGCGTGCCGCGGCCGAGGCGGGAGGAGCCGAGGTCGCGCGCGTAGTCGGGCAGGTTGTGCGCCTCGTCGACCACGACCACGAGGTCGGCCACGCCCGCCCCCATCCATTCGAGCAACGCGCGGCGCAGCTGCGGGTGGAAGAACCAGACGTAAGGCGCGACGACCAGCGTCGCATCCTTCAGCAGCTCGCGCGAGACGTAGTACGGGCACATGCCCTCGGCCATCGCGAGGCGCGCGAGGTCCTCGGCGGGCTCGGGCTCGGCCCGAAGCCGTGTGGCAAGACGATCCAACGGGTCCCCGGCGGTGCGCTGGAAATGCGCGCATGGGGCGAACTTCGACCGCTTCCCGTCCGCCGCGTCCTTCGCGGCGCGGACGCGGTCGCGGCAGAGCACCGCGAGCTCCTCGGCGTTCGCCTCCGCGAACGTCGGATCCTCGCGCACGAGCGGGCAAAGGCTCCGGCGTCCCTGCAGGGCCACGCCGCTCGCCGGCATCGGCAGGCGCGGCAGTATGCGGCGAAGTTCGATCATGACCTGCCGCTCCTGCGCGTTCGTGCGCGTGAGGTACAGGACGCGCTTGCCGGCCGCGAGGGCTGCGGGGAGGGCCGCCGCGAGGGCGCAGACGGTCTTCCCGGTGCCCGTTCCGCTCTCGGCGACGACGTGCGCGCCCTGCTGGACCGCGGCGGCGAGCCGCGTGACGAGTTCCGCCTGCCCGGCGCGGGCCGCGTAGGGGAAGACGTCCACGCGGACGCCGAGCGACGCGCGCCCATTTGCCGATGCGCCCCGGAGGGGTGAAAGCGCTCCCTATGGCAGGTCGGGCTCAGGAGCGCGCAGCGCCCGCGCGCCCTGGACGACGCTCGGGTCGCGGACGAGGCCGCCTCGCGCCTCGACCGCATCCGTGACGCGTGCGCCGCCCTCGAGGCGGACGGCGCCCTCGCTCACGACGTGGCCGACGACCGCGCCGTCCTTCACGACGACATCGCCCCCCGCACGGATGCGGCCCTTGATGCGCGCGCCCGCGCCGACTACGACCTTTCCTTCCGCGGAGACGTGGTTGTCGATCTGGACATCGTCGCCTAGGAAGAGGTCGC
>DATDQL010000036.1:0-9207 GCA_035292305.1 Thermoplasmatota archaeon | reverse complement strand
ACGAGCTCGACAACCTCCTCGCGGAGAACGACATCTTCCAGGTGCGCACGCAAGGCATCGGGGTCCTCACGCGCGAGGTCGCCTGGTCGTACGGCGTCACCGGCCCTATGCTACGCTCGACCGGACTCGCGCACGACCTGCGCCGGGAGCAGCCGTACTCCGTGTACCCGAAGCTCGACTTCCGCGTGCCGACGGGCCGCGGCACGGGCGACTGCTACGACCGCTTCCTCGTCCGGATGGCGGAGATGCGCGAGTCGGTCCGGATCCTGCAGCAGTGCATCGAGCAGATCCCGGCGAAGGGCGAGTACGTCTCTCCCGACGTCGGCGAAGGTCCGCGCCAGCACCGTTACAGGCCGGCGGAAGGCGACGGCTACTTCTCGGTCGAGTCCGCGCGCGGCGAGATGGGCTGCTACATCGTGAGCGACGGCACGAACAGGCCGTACCGGCTCAAGTGGCGCGCGCCGACGCTCTCCAACCTCTCGCCCCTCGCCGTCATGACGGAGGGCCTGAAGATCCCGGACCTCGTCGCGACGCTCGGCTCGATCGACATCGTCCTCGGCGACATCGACCGGTGATGCAACATGGCGGAGGCAAGCGTCGTCACGGACTCCGTGGAGGACCACGTCACCGTGGGTGACGGCATCGCGCAGCTCGCGGAGGCCGTCGGACTTCCCCTCGGCCTCGGCTACTTCCTCGCGTGGTCCATCCTCGCCTTCGCGCTCGTCGGCTTCGTGCTCGGCGTGGGCGGCATCATGAGCTACGTGATGCGGAAGTTCATGGCGCGCGTGCAGTCGCGCATCGGGCCGAACCGCGTGGGGCCGTACGGCCTCCTCCAGTTCCTCGCCGACGGTATCAAGCTCATGAGCAAGGAGGACATCACTCCGCTCAAGGCGGACCGCTGGCTCTTCCGGATGGCGCCGTTCCTCGTCATCCTCCCGATCATCCTCTCCTTCGCGCCCATCCCGTTCGGCCCCGGCATCCTCGTCGCCGACCTGCGCGTCGGGCTCCTGTTCATCCTCGCCGTGGGCGCGGTCGCGCCCGTCGGCGAGATCGTCGCCGCGTGGGCGTCGAACAACAAGTACTCGATGATGGGCGGGCTGCGCGCGGCCGCGCTCGACGTCGCGTACGGCGTCCCGCTCGTCCTGGCCGCGGTCGGCGTCGTCATCCTCACGTCCGCGCTCGTCCCGGGCAGCGGCCTGAACACGCTGAACATCGTGGAGGCGCAGAGGCAGAGCGTCTGGTTCATCCTGCTCCAGCCGCTCGGCGCGTTCATCTTCTTCGCCGCGGCCCTCGCGAAGGCCGGCATCGTCCCCATGGACCTGCCCGAGGCCGAGAGCGAGCTCGTCGCCGGCTACTTCACGGAGTACTCCGGCATGCGGTTCGGCGTCTTCTTCGTCGGCGTGTTCGTGAACATCGTCTTCGTCTCGATGATGACCGTGCTGCTGTTCTTCGGCGGATGGCACCTGCCGTTCGTCGAGGAGGTCGTCACGGGCGTCCTCGGGGCGTCCTACTGGACGCCCGTCGTCCTTGGCATCCTCGGCCTCGGCATCTTCCTCGGCAAGACGTCGTTCTTCGTGCTCTTCGTGCTCCTCACGTGGTTCACGCTCCCGCGCCTGCGCATCGACCAGTTCCTCGCCGTGAGCTGGAAGGCGCTCTTCCCTCTCGCCGTGCTGAGCCTCGTCCTCGCCGTCGCCGAGGCGTACGTCCTCTCGGGAGGGATCTGATGCGCGAGCGCAGGGCCCGTGCGACGGAGTCTGCGCGAGCGCCAGCGAGCGCGGACGGAGTCGCACGAGCGAAGCGTGCCGCGAGCACGCGCAGTCTGACCGAAGGGAGGACGAAGCGCGAGCGCAGCGGCCGTGCCATGGAGTGGACGCGCGCCGTGGCGCGCGTCCACGCAATGGCACGAGCGAAGCGTGCCGCGAGCACGCGCAGTCTGACCGAAGGGAGGACGATACCATCGTGAAGATCCCGCTCATAGCCTTCGCCAAGGGGTACAAGGAGACCATCTCCACGATCTTCACGAAGCCCGTGACCGTGGAGTACCCCGAGGAGATGCGGGAGATCCCGGCGAACTGGCGCGGCCGCATCAAGGTCTACCTCGAGCTGTGCATCGGCTGCACGACATGCTCGCTCGTGTGCCCGAACGCGACGTGCCAGATGGAGTTCCTCGACTACGCGCATCCGAAGAACAAGCGCCAGATCTACCCGCGGGTCGACACCATCTCCTGCATCTACTGCGGGCTCTGCGAGGAGTGCTGCCCGACCGACGCGATCCGGCTCGAGCGCGAGATCAAGCTCTCCGAGTACGACCGCGTGACGTTCGACTACGACACGTACGAGCTCTCGAAGCGCGAGGCGCAGCTCGACGCCGAACGCGCGCACGCGAAGTCGACGGAGGCGTGAGATGGCCGAAGGCGTCGCGACGATCCTCGCGGGCGTGCTCGGCGCGGTCGCGGCGGGCGCGTTCTGGGGCACCTTCTCCGCGAAGGACCCGAAGAAGGGCGTCTCGTGGTTCGTCGCGACCGCGCTCGCGACCCTCGCCGCGCTCATGGTCCTCGGCGGCGGCGCGCGCGAGCTCACGTTCGCGTTCATCGGGCTCGTCGTGATCGTCGGCGCCGCGTTCGCGATCCGCGCGGAGTCGCTCATGCACGCCGCGCTCTTCCTCACGATCTCGCTCCTCGGCGTCGCGGGCATCTACCTCACGCTCGGGGCCGAGTTCCTGGCCGCGATCCAGGTCCTCGTCTACGTGGGCGCGGTCATCACGCTCATCCTGTTCACGATCATGCTGACGACGCCCGCCGAGGCGGCTCCCGACCTCAAGGACCTCGAGCTGCCCTTCGGCGTGCACGTCGAGCGCGTCGAGACCGTGCAGACCGTCGTGCCCGCGTTCACGGGGGTCGGTCCGTTCAAGACGTTGCGCGAGACGAACCCGCGCAAGCCGACAACGATCCCGGGCACGCTCGAGGGCGTCGCGCTCACGGACGAGAAGATCGGGTCGCACGCCGAGGCGGCGCCGCGGCCGAAGGAAGGGGAGGAGGACTCCGCGTGAAGGCGGACACGAAGGCCGACGTGAAGCTCGTGACCGCGCTCCTCGTGCTCGCGCTCCTGGCGCTCAGCGCGATCCTTTCGCCAGCGTGGCGCGAGGCGCCCATCGGGGACGAGTCCCTGCCGGGCGTCACGGCTGCGATCTTCACGGACTACCTCGTCGCGTTCGAGGTCCTCTCCGTCCTCCTTCTCGCCGCGCTCGTGGGGGCCGTCGTCATCGCCATCCGAGAGAAGGAGGTGCTGTGATTGGTCGAAGCGCTCCTCCAGACGAACTGGTACTTCGTCCTCGCCGTCGCGCTCTTCGCGATCGGGACGTACGGCCTGATGACGCAGCGCAGCGCGATCAAGATCCTCATCAGCGTCGAGCTCATGCTGAACGCCGCGAACATCAACTTCGCCGCCTTCGCCGCGTTCTGGCAGGGCCGCTCCGTCGGGCACTACGACGGGTTCGTGTTCGCCCTGTTCAGCATCGCGATCGCCGCGGCGGAGGCCGCGGTCGGGCTCGCGATCTTCGTGAACTTGTTCCGCGTCGTCCAAGGCGTGGACGTCGATCGCGCGACCGTCCTGAGGTGGTAGGACATGGCCTTCCTCGATTACGTCTGGCTCGTCCCCCTCCTGCCGCTCGCGGGCTTCGGGTTCGTCCTCATCGTCGGACACAAGACGCCGCAGAAGGGCGGCTACCTCGCGCTCGCGCTCACGGCCGTCGCTGGCGTGATCTCCGCGCTCGCGCTGCGCGAGGTGCTCGCCGCCGGCGGCCTCGAGCACCCGTTCGTCGACCGCTTCCCGCTCATCACGGACGAGGCGGGCGTGTGGTGGTCCGCGGGCAAGTTCGACGTCGGCTTCGGCGTGTACATCGACAACCTGTCCGCGATCGTCCTCGCGCTCGTCGGCGTGCTCGTCACCCTCATCCTCGTCTACAGCATCGGCTACATGAAGGACGAGGGGCGCAACCGCCGCCGGTACTACGCCGAGATGTCCCTGTTCATCGCGGGGATGTTCGGCCTCGTCGTCTCCTCGAACTTCCTCGAGCTGTTCATCTTCTGGGAGATCATGGGCCTCTGCTCGTACCTCCTCATCGGCTACTGGTTCCAGAAGCCTTCCGCCGCGTCGGCCGCCAAGAAGGCGTTCCTCGTCACGAGGATCGGCGACATCTTCCTGCTCACGGGCCTCGTCATCCTCCTCGTCACGTTCGGCACGCTCGACTACGAGCGCCTCTTCGCGATCCAGGCGGAGGGCAGCCAGCTCGCGGCCCTCGGCGTCGCGAACCTGTTCATCTTCCTTGGCGCCGTCGGCAAGAGCGCGCAGTTCCCTCTGCACGTCTGGCTGCCGGACGCGATGGAGGGCCCGACGACGGTCTCCGCGCTCATCCACGCCGCGACGATGGTCAAGGCGGGCGTCTTCCTCGTGGCGCGCTCGTACCCGCTCATGGTGCAGACGCCGTGGGTGCTCGTCGTGGTCGCCGTCGTCGGCGGCTTCACCGCGCTCTTCACCGCGACGATGGCACTCACGAACTGGGACCTCAAGCGCGTGATGGCGTACTCGACGCTCTCGCAGCTCGGCTACATGTTCCTCGGCCTCGGCGTCGCCGGCGTCCTCTTCTTCGACGCGGAGGCGACGACGATCGCCCTCGCGGGTTTCACGTTCGCGATCCTGCACCTCGTCGCGCACGCGTTCTTCAAGGCGCTCCTGTTCCTCAGCGCGGGAAGCGTGGGACACGCTGCCGGGACGTACGACATGCGCCGGATGGGCGGCCTCCACAAGCACATGAAGGTCACGAGCGTCGCGATGCTCGTGGGCGCCCTCGCGCTCGCCGGCGTCCCACCGCTCGCCGGGTTCTTCTCGAAGGACGAGCTGCTGACGTCGGTCTTCCACGCGAGCGAGGCGAGCACGCTCTACCTCGCCCTCTTCGCCGTGGGGATCATCACCGCGTTCCTCACCGCGTTCTACACGTTCCGTGCGTGGTTCCTCACGTTCACCGGCGAGTGGCGCGGTCCGCCCGAGGGCGCTGGGGGGCACCACGACATGGCCCACGAGACGCACGTCGCCGAGGCCCACGGGCACGGCGCCGACCACCGCGAGTGGGGCCCGGCGCCCGGCGTGCACGAGGACCATGGCGTGCACCTCCACGAGTCGCCCGCGTCCATGACCGGGCCGCTCGTCGTGCTCGCGGCCTTCGCGATCGTCGCCGGCTTCGTCCTCTTCGTCGGCTTCCCGGAGCTCGTCCACGCGCCGGGCGCGGAAGCCGAGCGCGTCGAGCTCGCGCACGTGCTGACGTCCACGACCGCGCTCATCTCGTACGGCGCCGTGGGTGCGGGCATCGCGCTCGCGTGGGTCCTGTTCCAGCCTTCGCGCCACGCGCAGGCCGTCGCCGTCGAGGACACCGGCGTCCGGGCCGTCCTCGCGCGTCGCTGGTACGTGGACGACGTCTACGACTACGTCGGCGGGACGCTGCAGCTCCGGTTCGCCTCGGCGATGAAGTGGTTCGACGAGAGTGTCATCGACGGCATCGTGAACGGCACCGCGTGGGCCTCGCAGCGCGGCTTCGCTCGCGGCCGGCGGACGCAGACCGGGAACGTGCAGGACTACGCGACCGTCGTGATCGCGGGCGCGCTCCTCCTCATCATGCTCGTGATCTACGTGCCCTCCCTGCTGCGCTTCCTGGCGGATCGAGGGATCATCCCCGCACTGGGAGGGCCGTAAATGGCCGTGGCACTCCCGGCGATCCTCGGCGACCACCTCGTCACGTGGACGATCGGGCTCTCCCTCGTCGGCGGCATCCTCACGATGCTCCTCGGCCGCGGCCGCACGTCGTCGCGGTGGCTCGGCCTCGCGTTCAGCGCGCCCCCGCTCGCTCTCGCGACGCTCGCGTTCGCGGACATCCTCGTCTCGCCGCGTCCCGGCTACGCGTTCTACGAGAGCCTCCCGTGGATCCCGTGGCTCGGCGTCGAGTACCGCCTCGGACTCGACGGCATCAGCGTGCCGATGTTCTGGCTCACGGCGCTCCTCACGACGCTCTCGGTCGTGTTCTCGTGGGACGTCGAGCTCCTCCCGAACCGCTTCCACGGCCTGCTGCTCCTCACGCAGGCGGCGGTCCTCGGCGTCTTCAGCGCCCTCGACCTGTTCCTGTTCTACGTGTTCTGGGAGTTCACGCTCGTCCCGATGTACTTCCTCATCGCGGTATGGGGCGGGCCGAACCGCAAGTACGCGGCGACGAAGTTCTTCCTGTACACTTTCCTGGCGTCGCTCGTCATGCTCCTCGCGTTCATGGCGCTCTACTTCGTCCTGCCGACGGGCTCGCGCTCGTTCGGCCTCGACGAGATCACGACGGCCGCCGCCGCGATGCCGGCAGGGTTCCAGAAGCTCGTGTTCGGCGGGCTCCTCCTCGGGTTCCTCGTGAAGTTCCCGGTCGTGCCGTTCCACACGTGGCTGCCCGACGCGCACGTCGAGGCGCCGACCGCGGGCTCCGTCATCCTTGCCGGCGTGCTCCTGAAGATGGGCGCCTACGGCGTCATCCGCATCGCGCTGCCGACGGTCCCTCTCGGCGCCCGGTTCTTCGTCCCCGTGATGATCGTGATCGCGGTGCTGTCGATGTACTACGCCGCGGTGTTGTGCCTTCAGCAGGTCGACTACAAGAAGCTCGTCGCGTACTCGAGCATCGGCAGCATGGGCCTCGTGCTGCTCGGCATCGCGACGTTGAACCCGATCGGCATCATGGGCGCGAATTTCATGATGTTCGCCCACGGGCTCTTCTCGCCGCTCCTCTTCATGCTCTGCGGCGTGCTCGGGCACAGCCTCGGCACGCGCGACATCCCGAAGCTGGGCGGCCTCGCCGCGCGCCTTCCGCGGACCTCGTGGCTCCTCGTGTTCGCGAGCATGGCGGGCGTGGGCCTTCCCGGGCTCGCGGCGTTCGTCGCCGAGTTCCAGGTGTTCGCGGGGACGTACCAGGCCTTCGGGCTGTTCGTCGTCATCCCTGTCTTCTACCTCGCCTTCAGCGCCGGGTACTACCTGTGGGCGCTCCAGCGCGCCGTGTTCGGCCCCGTCGTCGAGCACCCGGACGTCGACTACCACCACGCCTACGACCTGCACGCGTTCGAGGCGATCGCCGCGGGCGCGATCGTCGCGCTCCTCGTCGTGTTCGGAGCGTACCCGCGGCTCCTCACGGACGTCCTCGATCCGGCGGTCCGCGGCATCGTCGCCCTCGTCGGAGGTGGGGCATAAATGTCGGAGATCCAGGCCATCGCCCCCGAGATCCTCGTCGTCCTCGTCGGCGCCTTGCTCCCGCTCGTGGGGACCTTCGGCGTCCCGCGGCGCGCGCTCGCGACCCTGTCGGGGGGCGCGATCCTCCTCGCCGGGGTCCTCGTCGCGGCGACCGTCTTTGACGTGCCGGGCCTCGAATCCTACCGCGCCGCGGCGCAAGGGCTGCCGCTCGTCGGCGGCGCGCCGACCGCGTTCGGAGTCCTCGAGATCACGGCCTTCGCGGCGCTCTTCAAGCTCGTCTTCCTCGGCGTCGCCCTCTTCGTCGTGCTGGCCTCGCCCTCGTACATGGCGTCCTCGCGTCACCAGGGCGAGTACTACGGCCTGCTCCTCCTCGCGACGGTCGGCATGATGGTCGTGGCGTCGAGCCGCGACCTCGTGACGCTGTTCGTCGCGTTCGAGACGACGTCCATCGCGACGTTCGCGCTCGTCGCGTTCTTCAAGGACACGATCGACGGGAGCGAGGCGGCGATGAAGTACTTCATCGTCGGCGCGCTCTCGGCCGCGCTCACGCTCTTCGGCATCAGCATCTTCTACGGCCTGACGGGCAGCGTCGCGTTCGACGTCATCGGGAACGTGGCGCGGGCGCAGCCGACGTTCGGCGGTGCGCCGCTCGCCGTGTTCGGCTGGGGCTTCCTCCTCGCGGGGTTCGGGTTCAAGATCGCGCTCGTGCCGTTCCACATGTGGGCGGTCGACACGTACGATGGCGCGCCGTCGCCGGTGAGCGCGATCCTCGCCGCGGGCTCCAAGCAGATGGGCTTCATCGCTCTGTTCAAGTTGTTCCTCATCGCCCTCCTCGCATCGAAGGCGCACTGGGACGTCCTCGTCGCGATCGTCGCGGTCGTCACGATGACCGTCGGCAACCTCCTCGCCCTCAACCAGGAGAGCCTGAAGCGCATGCTCGCCTACTCGAGCATCGCGCAGGCCGGCTACATCCTCATCGCGATCCCGATCGCGGGCGCGGGCGGCGACGCGGCGACGTTCGCGCTCGTCGGCGCGTTCTTCCACATCGTGACGTACGCCGTGATGAAGGCGGGGGCGTTCCTCGCGGTCGGGGCCGTCGCGGCCGAGGGCGTCCCGGACACGTTCGAGGCGTGGCGCGGCCTCGGCCGGAAGGCGCCGTTCGTCGGCCTCGTCATGACCGCGTTCATGCTCTCCTTCGTCGGCATCCCGCCGCTCGCGGGTTTCGCGTCGAAGTTCATCCTGTTCAGCGCCGCTGTGCAGGCCGGCTCTTGGTACGTCTGGCTCGCGGTCGCGGGCATCCTCAACAGCGCGCTGTCGCTCTTCTATTACCTGCGCGTCGTGCGCACGCTCTACGTCGACGAAGGGGCGCCGGTGTCGCCGTACGCGCCGACGATGCGCCTCGCGTGGGGCGCGATGGCTGCGCTCCTCATCACGGCGTTCCTCACCGTCCTCTTCGGCGTGTGGCCGCAGCCCATCGTGGAGTTCTCCGCCGACGCCGTCGCCGGCATCCTGCCGGCGCTCGGCGCCCCGTAGGCAGGTCCGCGGCTGCAGGCCGCGATGCGTCCGTGGACTTCCGCTGCGGCCGCTCGACCGTTTCCCCTTGCGGAGCGGCTGAGCAGGTCGCGATTGGTAGAGAAAGTCGGGGCCGTTGGCCTCGACCGGAAGGGTCGGAACACAAACCGACAGACTTTTGCCCGTCCTCTGGGATGATGCAGCGCAGCGCGCGTCTTCATCTTTCAGCCTCCCAAACATTCTCGTGCGCTGCACTTTCTCAAGATAGCGCAGCCGCCGCGGCTGCGTTAGGTTCCTGCATCGCGCGCGTCGAGCGCACGGTGCAGGAGCACGACGCAGTGGTCCGCGTGCAGGCTCTTCGGCGAGACCGACACGCGCAGCGCCGCGCGTTCGCGCAGCCACCCGGTCTCGCCTTCGGTGAACCCACGGTCG
>DATDQL010000035.1:0-6744 GCA_035292305.1 Thermoplasmatota archaeon | reverse complement strand
GAGGAGGTCCTCGCTTTGGCGCGGTCGGAGCTCGCCCGCGGTTGAGGTCATCTCCGCCGTCGGGCGAGCACCGCGACGAGGCCGAAGGCGGCGACCGCTGCAACGACTCCGATCGACGGGACGGCCGCGTCCGGCGCAGGGGGGGCGCCGCTCGGTGCGGGGGCTGCCTCGACCTCCCGCGACCAGCCGATGGCGTTGAGCACGAGCTGGTTGGCCGTGTACGTCGACGCGTACGCGTCGAGGCCATAGGGGTGGTAGTACGCCTCGGTCGGGTCGGGGAGGAACGCGCCAACGAAGACGACCTCGCCTCTGCCGAGCGGCGTGCGGCCGACGACGACCTGACCGTCGCCGAGGTACCCGGCCGCGTCGAGGGCGTCGCCTTCGGCGTACCAGACCGGGATCGTGCCGGATTGCGCTCCACCGCCCCGGCCGATCTCGTAGCCGAGGGGAACGGGCTCGACGAGCTGCCGCGCGAGGCCGCGCACGTCGGCGAGGAGAGCGTGCTCGCGGTCGGGGAAGTCCGCGTACGCGGCGTACTTCTCCTCGTTCGCGACGGCGTCGGCGAGGCCCCACGTGGCGAGTGCCTGGAGCGCATCGTCCGTGAGGACGACGCGCCCGCCGGCCTCGGCGAAGGACCGGACGGTCGCGAGGGAGGTTGCGTCGAGCGTGTCCCACGCGGAGCCGGCGACGACGAGCACGTCGTAGTCTGTGAGGCTCGCGGCGAGGTCCGTGGGCCGGACCGTGTCGAGCTTGCCGTTCTCCACGTAGGTCGCGAGGTCGCCCCAGTAGTCGTGCGGTCCGACGGCGAAGTCGACGTGCGCGAGGTCGTAGAGATCGTCGGCGGCGTTATCGAGTGCCCATCCGGTGAGCCCGCGGGCGGGGTCGGTCTCGTCGGTGTTCGTGACGACCACGGGGTTCTCGAGCACGGCGACGTCGATGCCGTGCGCGTCGAACCGGACGGCGACGGGCTCGCGCGCGACGTCCATGAACGTGGCGACGATGACGCGCGTGGCGTGCACGTGGTAGTCGTTCATGCGCTGGCCGAGGCCAGGGTAGTAGCTGTCGAAGCAGATGTGGTTGTAGCTGAACTCGAAGTCGACCCCGGGCGCGTCGAGCCCGTGGTCCTGGGCGTACCAATCGCTCGTGAAACCGGAGTCCGTGTAGCTGAGCGTGTCCCACACCGTGCCCCAATCGTCGAAGTCCCCGCCCCAGACGCCCATCGGCTTCGGCATCGCCTGCCATTCGGCGAAGTGCGGATCGGAGTTGAGGCGCTCCTTCACGAGCTCGGCGAGCGTCGTGGTCGTCGCCATCTCGTCGGGGGCCTGACGGCCCGCCGGGAGCATGGTGAGGACGAAGCTGCCGCGCTCGGGTGGGGCGACGTGCGCCGGCGGCTCGGGCGCGACGCCCTGCGGGTCCTTGACGACGCCTTGATTGTCGGGGAGCGCGCAGAGATAGCCGTCGCCGTAGAGGTCCGAGTTCGCGGGCTGGAGCATGCCGTGCAGGTCGCTCGCGAGGACTACGTTCTCGTACTGCAGGAGGTAGTTTACGAGACCGATGTTCTCGGGCTCGGACATCGCAGTGTACCTCTCGTCGTACCAACCGCGGGTCGGTGAGTCGCGGTTGAGGTCGACGCCGGCGCCGTTGTAGCGCACGTAGTTCTGCGAGTCGAGGCAACCTGTCGGCAGCGTGACGCTCTGGTAGTACCCGGAGCAGGCGGCGCGGTACGCGAGCTCTTCGTGGATCCACCCGTCGGGATTCGGGAAGACGAAGACGAGCATGGTGTCGCGCAGGTCCTCGACGAGCTCGGGCCGCTCCTCCGCGATGCCGAGGCCGCGCGCGAGGTCCTCGATGACGCGCAGCCCGCCTTCGCGACCGCCTTTCTCGTTGCCGTGGATGCTGAGCTGGAACACGAGCTTCTTCTTCGCTTCCTTCGCGACGTCGGACGTCTCGTCCGTGACCTCGACCGCGAACACGCGGAACCGGTCGTGCGAGCCTGTGACGGTGTTCTTCCAACCGACGCTCTCCGCGACGTCCACGATCTCGATCGAGTCGGGGCGCGCGGCGTCGAGGCGTTCGAGACCGCAGAGCGCCTCCGCGTAGGAGATGAAGTCGTTCGTCTCGAGCGGCTCAGGGAAGACGCGGCCCGTGAGCTGCTCCCCGAGATCGCAGTGGACTCCCGGGGTCGGAAGCCCCGCGGCCGCCGGGGCGAGGAGGATGGCGAGGGCGAGGCCGAGGGGCGTGCGCACGCGCCGCACTGACTCCCGGGACGCATGAACGTTCGTTGCGCGCGCTTGCCCGCCGGCCGGCGCGAGGGGCGGTTTCCTGCGGCATTCCGAGGCGCGGCGCCAGCACACTTATAAACTAGGTGCGCCATCGGAACCTTGCGACTCCTGCGACTCAGCAACCAGCAGGTTGAAGTGCCGCCGTGGGATTGCCGCGGCGCCCCTGAGTTTTTCGCGGGATGGATCCAACCATGGACGGGCGGGAGCAACCCCAGGTCGTTAAGACGGGCACGACAACGGTCGGCCTCGTGTGCAAGGACGGCGTCGTGATGGGCGCGGACATGCGCGCCACGATGGGCCATCTCATCTCCCACAAGGAGACGCAGAAGCTCTTCAAGATCGACGATCACATGGGCCTCACCATCGCCGGCCTCGTAGGCGATGCGCAGGTCCTCGCGCGCTGGTTGCAGGCCGAGGTCGAGCTCTACAAGGTGAAGCGCGGCACGGACATGAGCCTCCGCGCGGCCTCGACGCTGATGTCGAACATCATGAACCAGCGCAAGTTCTACCCGTTCTACGTGCAGCTCCTCATCGGCGGCGTCGACCCCGAGGGGAGCCACCTCTACTCGCTGGATGCGGCCGGTGGCAGCATCCCCGACAAGTTCACGACCACGGGCTCGGGCAGCGTCTTTGTGTACGGCGTGCTCGAGGACCAGTACCAGGACGACATCGCGGTCAACGAAGGACTCGACCTCGCGATCCGCGGCATCACGGCCGCGATGAAGCGCGACTCGGCCTCCGGCGACGGCATGTCGGTCTGCAGCATCACGAAGAAGGACGGCTTCAAGCGGCTCGAGAAGGAAGAGATCGACCGCCGTCGGAAGAAGATGGGGCTGCGCTGGCCCTGAACGGCCAACGCAGCAAGGATGGGCTGCTTCGCGGCCCTCGACTCTTCTTCTTGGACCCTTGAGAACGTCCCTTAGTCCGAAGGACAGTATTGCCATGGGCGTCGAAGACCTGCTCCGAGAGATCTCCGAGGAAGTCCACCGCGAGATCCCGCCGGGCGTCGAGATCACGGACATCGAGTTCGAGGCCGCGACCCTCGTCATCTACACGAAGCACCCCGAACGCTTCGCGACGGACGAGGACCTCGTGCGCCGCCTCGCGAAGCGCCTGCGCAAGCGCGTCGTCGTCCGGCCCGACCCCACGGTGCTTTCGAAGCCCGCCGAGGCGGAGGAGCAGATCCGCCGCATCGTCCCGGCCGAGGCCGAGATCACAGACATCTACTTCGAGGAGGATGTGGGCCAGGTCGTCATCGAGGCGCGCAAGCCCGGCCTCGTCATCGGCCGCCACGGATCCACGCTCAACGACCTCAAGCGCCAGATCGGGTGGGCCCCGCAGGTCCACCGCACGCCCCCGATCCCGTCGAAGACGGTCAAGGAGATCCGCGAGTACCTGCGCTCCGTCGCCGACGAGCGCAAGGTCTTCCTGCGCAAGGTCGGGCGACGCATCTACCGCGGCTCGAACAAGGAGGAGCAGTGGGTGCGCTGGACGTCGCTCGGCGGCTACCGCGAGGTCGGCCGTTCCTGCCACCTCATGCAGACGCAGGACTCGAAGGTCCTCATCGACTGCGGCGTGAACTTCTCGAACGAGGACAAGGCGACGCCGTACCTGCACCTCGGCGAGGTCTGGCCGCTCAACACGCTCGACGCGGTCATCCTGACGCACGCGCACATGGACCACTGCGGTCTCATCCCGCTGCTCTACAAGTACGGGTACGACGGCCCCGTCTATTGCACGCCGCCGACGCGCGAGCTGTCGGTCCTGCTGCAGATGGACTACATCAAGATCGCCGCGGCGGAAGGCAAGAAGCCGCCCTACGAATCCGAGCACATCCGCGAGTGGATCAAGCGCAGCATCCCGCTGAACTTCGGGGACACGACGGACATCTCGCCGGACCTGAAGCTCACGTTCTCGAATTCGGGACACATCCTGGGCTCGGCCGTCTCGCACTTCCACATCGGCGACGGCCTCTACAACGTGTGCTGCACGTCGGACATGAAGTACGAGCGCACGTGGCTCTTCAACCCGACGAACAACAAGTTCCCCCGCCTCGAGACGCTCGTGATCGAGGCGACGTACGGCGGACGCAACGACTTCCAGCCGACGCGCCAGCAGGCCACGGACCAGCTCGGCGAGATCGCGAAGCGCACGATCTCCCGCGGCGGGCGGCTCATCGCGCCGTGCTTCGCGGTCGGCCGTTCGCAGGAGGTCATGCTCGTCATGGAGGACCTCATGACGCGGGGCGAGATCCCGCGCGTCCCGGTCTACCTCGACGGCATGATCTACGAGGCGACGGCGATCCACACCGCCTACCCGGAGTACCTGAACAACCAGCTTCGCAACGAGATCTTCCACGAGGGCAAGAACCCGCTCCTCTCGGACATCTTCACGCGAGTCGACTCGCAGGAGACGCGCCGCAAGATCCTCGCCTCCGAGGAGCCGTGCGTCGTCCTCGCCACGAGCGGGATGATGACGGGCGGCCCGGTCATGGAGTACTTCAAGGAGTGGGCGCCCGACAAGCGGAACACGCTCGTCTTCGTCGGCTACACGGCCGGTGGCACGCTCGGGCGCCGCATCCAGCAGGGCATGCGCGAGATCCCGATGGGGTTCGGCGGCAAGTCCCAGGTCGTCCACGTCAACATGGAGATCGAGACGGTCGACGGCTTCTCCGGGCACTCGGACCGCCGGCAGCTCATGAACTACATCAACAACCTGAGCCCGAAGCCGGACAAGGTCATCACGATGCACGGCGAGGAGTCGAACTGCATCGACTTCGCCTCGAGCGTGCACAAGAAGTACCACATCCAGACGTACGCGCCGTACAACCTCGAGACGATCCGGCTGAAGTGAGGAGACACGGGACCGAGACCGGTCAGCGGTGCCTGACGGAAGGTCCTTGAACCCCTTGCGACAGAGCAGGGGGCCTCGGGTGTTCCACGGAATGCTGCGCAAGTACTGGATCGGTATCGGCCTCGCCGCGGCCGCGCTCCTCGTCGCGGGCTCGGCGGCGGCCGGGCTCCTCGACTGCGTGACCGTCCTGTCCCAGCGCCTCTGCGGCGTCTGACGTCGAGGCCGCGTCCGCTCGCGCCCTCACGGACTCGCGACGGGCACGCGCCTACTCCGCCGCGTTCTGCGTGGGGATCGACCCCTGCTGCCAGCGGATGGCGGCGTCGGCCTCGTTCCCGAACGTGATGAGGATGTACTCGCCGTCCATCGGCTGATGGTACGCGAGGTCCGGCTCCTCGGTCCAGTTCACCGAGGAGACGGGCGGGTACGACGGATGGTACGTCTGGTTCGTCCACTCGAACGGCGGCGTCCCGAGGAAGAACCGCAGGTCCCCGCCGTTCCCGTCTTCGTACACCGCGGTCTTGTGGACCTCGTCGTCGAGCCGCATGCGGTCCGGCGTGAGCGACCCGAGCAGCGCCGTGCGGAAGAAGAGCGCGAGAGTAGTGCACTGCGTCTTCCCGCCTTCGAGGTGCATCGTGTGGTCGTACGGGAGGTGGATGTTGCCCGCGCCCGAGCCGGCTCTGCGCCCGACCTTGGCCACGGGGCCGGCAAGGCCGGGACAGGTTCATTACCGTTTGGGGCGCCCGCGGACGAGTCGCACCGCGAAGGCGAAGGCCGCGAGCGCCGCGACGGGGGTCAGGAGGACACCGAGGACCCCGAGATGCCACTCCCCGGAGCGGCCGCCCGCGAGGTTCCACCAGATCCCCCCGGTCGCGGCTGTCGCGAGCGAGAGGAGGAGCCCGGAGAGGGCCGCCGCGCGGGGGTCGTCGAACGCGGGCTCCGGCGGCGCGGACGCCGGCGGGACAGGGCGGGGACTCCCTTCCTCGGCGGCCACGCGCGCCGAAGGGGCGGAGGCGACGTAAGCGTGACGGACCGCGCGCGCGAACGGACGCGGTGGAAGTGGGGCGGCAGAAAGGGTGATCGGAGCGCAGTAGCTGAAGAGACCAAGCGAGGAAGAGACGAAGACGACCGAGAAGACCGAGCTTCGTCTCTTGGTCCCTTCAGGTATCTCGCTCAGATCGAACCGTCAGGGCTCGTCAGAGCATCTCTTCCTCGACGAGCTCCTTCTTCGCGGGCTCGTCCTGATGCTCGCCCGGCTCGTGGCCATGCCCTTCATGCCCCGGCTCCTCCGCGAGCGCGGGCGTGTCCGCGTAGGTCTCGACGAAGCGGATCGTCTTCGCGCCCGCGTACGAGCGCAGGTCCGAGACGAGACGGTACTTCGCGACGAACCACCGCTGGTCGTACTTGCACGAGTCCGGGAGGCCGAGTTCGACCGTGTCGCCGTCGATCTTGATCTCGAACCCTTCGGCGCGGCCCTGGCCGTAGTCCATGTCGACGAGGACGCGCGCCCGCGCCACGGGATCCGTCACTTCCTCGACGACGCGGAACCGGTACTTCAGGACCTTCCCCGCGAACGGGTGGTTGAAGTCCACGCGCACGCGTCCGGGCGTGA
>DATDQL010000034.1:0-9836 GCA_035292305.1 Thermoplasmatota archaeon | reverse complement strand
GTTCGCGCGCCAGGACGTAGACGAGCTCCGCGGAGAGCTCCCCGGCCGGGGTCGACGACAGGATGACCGCCGCCCAGACGAGGACGACGAGGAACGCGAGGCCGAGGACCGCGCTCAGGAACGTGAACAGGACGGGCAGCTCAAAAGCCAGACGCGATCACCTGCCGCAGGGCGTCGAGGGCCTTGTTGACCTCGACCATGACGAGGATGTTGTTCGTCGAGGGCTGGAGAAGGACGACGAGCCCCGTGTGCGCAGAGACGCGGAAGAGCGCGACGCTCCCCTTGTCCGTCGCGATCACGGCGTTGCGGACCTGTCCGAAGTCGAGCGCGTCCGCGCCGCGCTCGCACACTCGGGCGACGGCCGCGGATGCGGTCGCGATGAGGCTCACGTCGGCGCCGCCCTTGAGGTCCCACGCGAGAGGGAAACCCTGGTCGTCGACGAGCACGCTGCCGAGCGTCCCGGCGAGACCGGCCTGCAGGTGCTGGAGGATCTCGTGGAGCTCGCGGCTGACGACCTGGGAGGGGGAGAGCTCGACCGCGACCTCCTCCTGCGCCATCCGGCCGCGGACCGCGGGGGGCCCCCATGAAGCTTCGCTTCGACGTTCGCTAGAACATCGTTCGAAGTCCGACCCGTAACGGGGAAGCGGCGACCGCCCGGCCCGGCGGCGGTGACAACCATGCGAGCCACCTACCTCGCCGCGCTCGTCGCGGCCGCGCTCGTCGCCGGGACCGCATCCGCGGGAACCGGCCCGACCGCCCAGGAAGAAGACGACAAACTCGTCCTCACGAACGGCGACATCACCGTGGAGTTCGTCGGCAAGGAAGCCGTGCTGAAGGTATTCCCGACGGCGAACGCGGCTGCGGCTTGGAAGCTGCGCTTCGACCGCGTCGTCGAGTTCCAGGACGCCGACGCCGACGGCCTCGCCGACCTCGGCGAGGTCCGCGCGTTCCTGGACCTTGCGGACGCCGAGTCGTGGCGGGTCGAGACGACGACCGACGCGGACAGCGCCGAGGTCCGCATCGGTCTCGAAGCGCCCCTCACGCTGCAGACCCCGGCGGGGATCGGCGTCCCGGTGCCGGCCGACCGGCTCACGGGCAACGTGACGCTCGTGTTCACGGTGTTCGCCGCGCCCGCGACCGTGGACTCCGAGAACGCGTCGATCACGGTCGAGCTGACCGAGGTCCGAATGGACTTCCGCGTCGAGTCATGGTCGTGGATCGACGCGAGCGGCGACAGCCTCGCGCTCTTCGCGGACGTCCCGTCCGACCTCTCGCTCGGCGCGCTCGGCGCGACGGTCGTCGAGGCGGACTCCACGATCGGCGGCATCGATTGGCTGCCGACCGCCGAGGCCGAGACCGACGGCGAGACCGAGACCGTCGACGTCGAGACCGAGATCGTGAGCGACGACGGCGCGGCGCGCCTGCAGCACGCGTTCGCCGCCTCCGGCTTCGACACGCTCGAGCACCACTCGAGCCTCGGCGTCGTCGCGACGCTCCCCGAGGAGGTCGTGCCGGAGGGCGTGATCGCGGGCAAGGTCCGCGACGTGCCGGCCGCTGGCGTCCTCCTCGCGGCCGCGGCGGCGGCGGGGACCGCGTTCGTGATGGCGCGAAAGCGCTGAGCTGGCGCGCCCCCCGGAACCACCAAGGCACCAAGACACCAAGCCTTCGGGGATCTGTCCGCATCCGGGCCAAGCTCCGGAAGGCGTGTCCTTGGTGCCCTGGTGGTGAAAGGGGTCGCGAGCATCCCAGGCCGTGATCCCCAGCCCCCGCGGGCGACCTCCAGGGTCGCCTCGCGTCCCTTCGAGCCACGTCCCACGGCGGTCAAACACGGACACGCCCGACCGTGGGCGTGGACCTTCGACCCGTTCTCCTTGCGCTCGCGCTCGCGATGCCCGCGGCCGCCGCGCAGGTCGTCGACGTCGGCCCGGACGCGGCGAGCGGCAACGTCTCCGACGACGAGCTCGCGACCGACGAGACTCCCGAGGAGGCCTTGCCCGCGGGGCCGTGGTGGACGAACCCGGGCGTCCTCGCGACCGCGTTCGTCGCGCTCACCCTCCTCGTCGTGGTCGTCCTCTCCGGGACCGGGAGGCGAGCGCCGTGACGCGACGCGCCCCGACCCCGGCCGAGATGATGGCGGCGCGCGCGGTGCGTCCGCCCGTCGTCCTGATGCTGCTCCTCGTCGTCCTCGCGATGACCGCGGCGGCGGCGAACCGCGGCGCGACGACGAACGCGACGGACGATGCCCCGCCGGAGGGCGGCCCCGAGGAAGCGGCCGGCCCCGCGCTCGGCACGCCTTGGGTCGTGGGCGGCGTGCTGCTCATGGTCGCCGTGCTCGGCACGCTCGTCGTGTTCGCGGGCGGGCTCGGGCGACGGAAGGGCTAGGGCTCGGGCCGGGGCTCGGACGGGCCCAGGCCGGGGCATGGGCTCGGACGGGAGGAGGCTCGAAGGAAGTAGGAGTGTCGCCCGGCGCTAACAGTTCGGATCCTCGCGTCGGCCGTACGGCCGGCTCCCCTGCCTGACCCGCGACGGGCGTGTTTTTCTTCTCCTTGTGCGGAACGCCGTTGGTCCGGGGTCACGCGCGGGCCACGCGGCCCAGTCGCCCGGAAGCCCATGAGCGGCATCCCCTGTCGCCCCACCGGTCGACCGCCGTTCACGGATCCCGGGGTCCGGGGCAGGGCATCGCTCGTTAGGCGGTCCTCCCTTTCAAGCTTGCCGCCCCGCGACGCGCGGCCTTGATGAGCCGGGACCCGATGTCGCGCGCGTGCGCGCCGCCGCCGCGTCCCTGATCCTCCTCCTGGCGCTCGCGGGCCCCGCCGCGGCGCAGGACGCGGCGCCTGTGCTCGTCGAGGACGTCGACGCGACGTACGCCCCGCGCGTCGTGAGCGGGAACGAGCCCGTCGAGCTGCGATGGCGGCTGTTCAACCTCAACGACGAGCGGCCTTGGTTCGTCAGCGTGAGCGAGCCGCGCGTGCCCGGCTGGACGGCCGAGGGCGGCGAACGTTTCTTCCTCGCGCCGCTCGAGGAGCGCAACGTCACCGTGCGCCTCGCGCCCGCCGAGCGCGTGCCGGAGCGCGTGGCGTTCGAGGTCACGTTCAACCTCGTGGACTCCGAAAGCGGCGCGGTCACGACCGTCACGAGGCACGTCGTCCTCGTCGCGACGGAAAGCGCCCTCGTCCTCGGCGTGTTCGACAACCCGCTCCCCCCACCGCTCGACAACGTGTACGGGGTCTTCCTCCTCGACATGGGGTTCTGGGTCGTCGTCGGCCTCGCCGCGATGCTCACGGGCGACAGCGTCGTGCGCGTCCTCGCCGCGCGAGCTCCGAGCGAGACCGTCCGCGCGATGCTCCGGAAGCTGCGGCAGCCGCTGTTCGTGCTCGTCGTCGCGATCGGTGTGGCCCGGAGCTTCCGCGTGCTTCCGGACAACGGCGTGACCGACGCTGTCGAAGGACTCCTCGGCATCGCGGTCATCGCGCTCGCGGCCTGGGTCGGATTCCAGGTCCTCTCCGCGGCGCTCGACTACTACTCCTCCACGATCGCCGCGCGCACGGAGACGAAGCTCGACGACGTGTTGCTTCCGGTCGTCCGGAAGGTCGCGGCCGTCGTCGTCATCGTCGTCGCGCTCGGCTTCGTCCTCCGCCTCTTCGGCCTCGACGCGAGCGTCATCCTCGGGGCGGCGGGCATCGCCGGCCTCGTCCTCGCGTTCGCCGCGCAGGACACCCTCTCGAACTTCTTCAGCGGCGTGTTCCTCCTGCTCGACCGGCCGTTCGTCGAAGGCGAGGACGTGCAGATCGAGACCGGCGAGGTCGCGCGCGTCGAGCACGTCGGGCTCCGGAGCACGCGACTCTACCATTACCGCAACCACGAGATCATCGTGCTCCCGAACAACCAGCTCGCGACGCGGCGTGTCGTGAACCTCTCGCGGCCTTCGATCGCGTACCGGGTCCACGTCGAGGTCGGCGTCGCGTACGGCTCCGACCCCGCGAAGGTCCGAGGGGTGCTCGAGCGGGTCGCGCGCGCGCACCCCGACGTGCTCGTGGACGCGGAGCATGCCGTCCAGGTCCAGCTCGTACGGTTCGCGGAATCCTCGATGGATTTCGCCCTCACGTGCGTCGTGCGCGACGTGCGCGAGCGGAACCGCGTCGCCGGCGAACTGCGCGAGGCCATCCAGCGCGGGTTCGAGGAGGCCGGGATCGAGATCCCGTTCCCGCACCGGACCGTCATCCTGCAGGGCGCGCCGTCGCCGTGAGACGCGCCTCCGGCGCCCGTACCGCAAACAAGGAGGCCGCGTGCGCCGCCGCGGCGTCTCGATGGCGCGCTCCCCCGCGTTGCGCCTCGCGCGCGAGCACGGGCCGGTCCTCCTCGTGCTCGCGCTCGCGCTCTTCCTCCGCCTGCGCGACCTCGAGCCCGTCACGTTCTATGGCGACGACGCCGAGTACGGCATCGTCGCGTCGTACCTCGCCCACAACCCGCTCGACCTGTCCTACCCGCGCCTGTCCGCGTTCGCCGACGGGCCGTTCGTGAGCCAGCCCCCGCTCGTGATCTACATGTTCGCGGCCGGTTTCGCCCTGACGGGAGGCCTCGACACGGCCGCGGTCGTCGTGAGCGCCCTCCTCGGCGCCGCGACCGTGCTCGTCGTGTACGCCATCGGTGTGATGTGGCGGGACCGGGCGACCGGCTTCATCGCGGCAGCGTTCCTCGCCGTGATGCCGTTCCACGTCGCGCTCTCGCGGAAGGCGTTCCTCGAGGCGGGCCTCGCGTTCTTCATGGCGCTCGCGGTGCTCGTGGCGCTGTGGTACCTCCGCGCCCCGAGCGCGAGGCGCGCGATCCTCGTCGGCGTCGCGATCGGCCTCGCCGCGCTCGCGAAGCTGCCCGGGTTCCTCATCGGCGTCGTGATCCTCCTCTACGCCGGCGTCGAGATCGCGGCGCTCCTCGCGGAACGCCGCGCAGGCGACGCGGACGCGGCGGCGCGGTTGCGCGCGATCCCTCGCCACGCCGTGCGCGGCGCGCTCGTCGCGCTCGCCTTCCCTGTCGCATGGGTGCTCTTCGTCGTGGCCAGGGGGGGCTGGAAGGAGCTCGTGAAGAAGATGGCGTTCCAAGGCCAGCGCGTCGCCGGCGGCGCGCAGGACGCCGCGACCGCGTCGCAGCCGTGGACGTGGTACCTCGGCGAGCACGAGTTCGCGATCCCCGCGCTCGTCGACCCGACCATCTACGCGCTCGCGTTCGCCGGATGCGCGCTCCTCCTCGCCGCGTACGCGTTGCGCCCCGTCCGCGAGCGGCGCAACGCCCTCGTCCTGCTCTGGGTCCTCGTCGTGTTCGCGTTCTTCGCGCTCGCGGACCGCAAGGTCTGGTTCTACACTCTGCCGCTCGCGCCCGCGATCGCGCTCGCGGCGGCGTACCCGATCGCGCTCGCCCGCGACGGCGTCGCTTGGCTTGTCGCACGCGGCGCTCCCTCGCTCGCGCCGCGCGCGCCCGTCAGGGTCGGGCTCGCGGTCCTCGCCGTCCTCGTGGCGTCGGTCCCGGCGTGGGCCGCGGCGGAGACGGCGCTCGCGCGCGAGGACGCGAAGTTCGGTCAAGGTCTCGAGGAGGCCGCGCTCTACGTTGACGCGCACGGCGGTGGAGGCCAGATCGGCACGCTCCTCGGACGGTTCTCGCTCGCGTTCTACAACCCGGACGACATCACGTACCACTACTTCGTCGACAACGGGTACGGGCAGAAGGGCGGGTACGTCGATGCCGAGATCCGCGCCGGGCGCCTGCGATGGCTCGTGTACGACACGTACCTCGACAACCCCGAGGAGCGCGCGTGGATGGACCGACTCCTCTCGGAGAACCCGCATGCGCTGGAGGCGACGTACGGGAACGACTGGGGGCAGGTACGCGTGTACCGCTTCACGTGAAGCGCTGGCGCTGACGCTAACGCTGACGCTAGGGAGGGTCGAGCGCGAGGGCGAGGGAGGCGCCCGCTCGATCCCGAGCGCATCCACGTCGACCGCCTCCGACGCTCGCGCTCCCTCGCCCTCGACCCTCGCGCTCCCTCGCCCTCGACGCTCGCCCTCCCTCGCGTTAGCGTCAGCGCCAGCGCTAGCGCTCGCCGACGACGCCGACGGCGACGTCGGCGACGTTCGTCCCCGTCGGCCCGGTCCGCACGAGGTCGTCGAGCGCGTCGAAGAACGGATACGCGTCGTTCTCCAGCAACGCCTCTGCCGGCGAGAGCCCGAGCGCGTGCGCCCGTGCGAGGCTCCGCCCGTCCGCGATCGCGCCCGCCGCGTCCGTCGGCCCGTCCACGCCGTCCGTGCCGATCGACGCGAGCGCGACCTTGCGGCCTGCGACGCGCTCGACCGCGCCGAGCACGAGCTCCTGGTTGCGGCCGCCGCGGCCCGCGCCCCGCACCGTCACCGTCGTCTCGCCGCCCGCGACGACGACCGCGGCGCCCTGCGTCTCGTGCACGGCGAGCGCGACCTCCGCGAACGCCCGGCCGCACACGCGCGCCTCGCCGCCCAAGGCGGGCGCGCGCACGACGGGAAGGCCGCGCGCGCGCGACGCCTCGTGTGCGGCGTCGATCGCGTCGCCGTTGCCGCCCAAGAGGATCGCGCGCGCATTCGGAAGCTCCTTCTGCGCACCGTCCACGCGCCCCGAGGCGCCGGCCTCGAGCGCTTCGACGACGGAAGGCGGGGCGGCCTCGAGGACGTGCCGCGCGCGGAGTACGTCGAGGGCGTCCTCGTACGTGGAAGGGCCCGCGACGCCGGGACCACCGCCCACGACCGCGAGGTCATCCCCCGCGACATCGGAGAGGACGATGGACACCACACGGCCCCGCGCGAGCGCGACGAGCCGCCCGCCCTTGATCCGCGACAGGTGCTTACGCACGACGGCCATCTCGCGGACGTCGGCCCCTTGCGCGAGGAGCGCCTGGGACACGTCCTGCAGGTCCCGCAGCGGGACGGCCGGGACCTCCGCCATCGCGCTCGCGCCGCCGGAGACGAGGAGCACGAGCACGTCGTCCGGCCCCGTCGCCGCCGCGAGCGCCTCGAGGCGCTCGCCCGCGCGGACGCTCCGTCCGTCCGGGAAGGGGTGGGCGCCCTCGAGGGTCTCGAACCCCTCGACCGGAGGCGTGCCGGGCGGGCCGACGAGGACGCGCTCCTCCCAGGGCCCCCACGCCTGCGCGTGGACCGCGAGCCCGCGCGCGGCCTTGCCGAGGGCCGCGAGGCGACAAGCGCCGGGACCGAGACGCACGGGCGTGCCGCGGACCTCGACGCCGCCCTCGATGCGGCGCACGTGCGTGCGCACGAGGACCTGCGGGGAGACCGCGGCGGTGGCCGCGGTGAGGACGGCCCGGACCGTGTCCCGTGCGCCGTCCTCCCAGCGGCGCATGCGTCAGGCCCGCCAGTCCCTGTGCGTCACATGCGCGCCTTGGCCGCCGCCGGAGCCGTAGCGTTCCTCGAGGCGTTCGACGAGCCACTGGAACCACTCGTACGGCTTCCCCATCCCCGCCTCGCGCCGGGTCGCCTCCGCGTAGGGCCGCAACTTTCGCCAGCTGACACGCAGCGTCCCGCCGGTGATGTCTTCGACGACGTCGAGCGGCACGATCCGGTGGTAGACCATCGCGCCGATGGAATCGAACACGGACCCGACGGTGATGACGGCGTTCTCGGTCTCGGGGCCTCGGGCGGCGATCTCGTCGCCGGTCAGGCCGTCCGGGAGGTCCCACACGATGCGCACGGCCTGCACGAAGTCAGGGCTCTGGTACGAGCGCACGACCTCGATCGCCGCCGCGTCCGTGCGCTGCCGACGGAGGTCGCGGATCTGGACGACCGCGAAGGCGCCCGCCCCGATGACCGTGAGGGCGCCCACGATCTCCGCGACGTCCGCGACCGAGCTCAGGTCGACCACGTGCGCTGACCTGCAGCGCCGTTCATCAATGTGGTGGTGCGGCGACCTGCCGGGTCCCCGTCGCGAGACGGCGGCGGCCTTTATCGGAGGGACCCCGTTGTCGGCCCCATGAGCCGCGCGGACGCCGACTTCGTCCTCGACCAGGTCTCGAAGCACCACGCATGGTTCGATCGCTGCATCCCGATGATCGCGAGCGAGAACCTCATCTCGCCGCTCGCGCGGCGCATGCTCGCGTCCGACTTCCACGACCGTTACGCCGAAGGCCATCCCGGCAAGCGATACTACCAGGGCCTCGTCTACATCGACGAGGTCGAGCGCCGATGCAACGACCTCGCGAAGAAGCTCTTCCGGTGCAGCTGGGCCGACGTGCGTCCTGTCAGCGGCACGGAGGCGAACATCGCGGCGTTCGCGGCCACGACGAAGCCCGGCGAGGTCATCACGGCGGTCGACACCGCCGACGGCGGCCACATCAGCCACGCGCGCTTCGGCGGCGCCGGGGTGCGCGGGCTCCACATCGCGACGTACCCGTGGGACCGCGAGAACATGGTCCCGGACGTGCGCGCGAGCGTGCTCCTCATCAAGCACCTGAAGCCGCGCCTGTGCGTCTTCGGCCAGAGCATGTATCTGTTCCCGACGCCGCTCGACGAGGTGGCCCGCGCCGCGCACGACGTCGGCGCGGACGTCATGTACGACGGCGCGCACGTCATGGGCCTCGTCGCCGGCGGGAAGTTCCAGGACCCGCTGCGCGAGGGCGCGGACTTCGTGACCGGGAGCACGCACAAGACGCTCCCCGGTCCGCAGGGCGCACTCATCCTCGGCGACTTCCGCGACGGGGACGAGCGGCACGATCGCCTGAAGAAGACCCTCGACCGCGCGGTCTTCCCCGGGACGGTGTCGAGCCACCATCTCCACCACCTGGCGGCGAAGACGGTCGCGCTCGCGGAGCACCTCGAGTTCGGCCGCGCGTACGCGGACCAGGTCGTGCGGAACGCGAAGGCGCTCGCGCAGGCCCTCCACGAGCTAGGCATCGTCGTGCCCGGCGAGAAGCGCGGGTTCACCGAGAGCCACCAGGTCGTCGTCGACGTGCGCCAGCACGGCGGCGGCCGCTGGGCGGCGGAAGCGCTCGAGCGCGCCGGCCTCATCACGAACATGAACATGCTGCCGGGCGACGCGAGCCCGATGAACCCCTCCGGGTTGCGCCTCGGCTCGCAGGAGATGACGCGCCTCGGGATGAAGGAGACCGCGATGCGCGAGGTCGCGGGCTTCCTGCACGCGGTCGTCGTCAAGAAGGAGGACCCGGAGAAGGTCGCGCAGCGCGTCGCGGAGTTCCGCAAGCCGTACTCGACGGTGCAGTTCTGCTTCGAGCCCGGCAGGCCCGCGTACCGGTTCTGGGACCTCGCATGACGCGCGGGCGCGGGGGACGCGCGCCGGAGTCTCCGTGAAAGCGGAAGATGCGCTCGCAGAGATCGTGCGGGCCGTCGCGCGCGGCCCCGGCCACGTCGTGGACGCGCTGCGCATCGCGGTGAAGGCCACGAGGTCGCGCGCGGGCGTCGTCTGGCGACGAGAGGGCGAGAACCTCCGGCCTGCGGACGCGCACGGCCTCGCCGATGACGCGCTCGCCCGTATGGGCGCCCAGCGGATCCAAGAGGGCGCCCCGGGCGCGGAAAAGGAGGCTGCGCGGGCACGCCGCACCATCCACGTCCCCGCGCTCGCGCTGCACCCCCTCGCGGGCGGGACGACGGACGCGCTCGCCCGCGGCGGCCTCACGTCGCTCCTCGCGGTGCCCCTCGTCGAGGCGGGCGAGGCCGTCGGCGTCCTCGCCCTCTACGGCGCCGGCCCGTTCGACGCGCAGGAGTCCGCGGAAGCCGAGCGCCTCGCGCCCGCGCTCGCCCTCGCGGTGCGCCTCGAGACGCTCCGCGCCGACGTCGCGGGACGCGTCCGCGGGC
>DATDQL010000033.1:0-10843 GCA_035292305.1 Thermoplasmatota archaeon | reverse complement strand
TGCCCTTCAGGATCGCGTCCATGTACTCCTCCGGGGACCCGAACGTCCAGTCGTGCACCACGCGGTGCTCGCCCGCCACGTGGAAGCCGGCCTTCCGCACCATCGCGACGAGCTCGCCTTCGCCGCCGGTCTCGTACGGCGTCGGAAGGTAGCCCGTCTCGTCGGGCTCGGCGTATCGGAGCATCGGCTCGACGATGACGTGGAGCGCGGGAACGCGCTCGCCGGGGCCCCACGCGGTCGCGGCGAATCGGCCGCCGGGCTTCAGCACGCGCCGGGCCTCGGCGACACAGGAGTCCGGGTCCGTCACGATCTGCAGGCCGAAGCGGCACAGCACGAGGTCGAACGAGGCGTCGGGGACGTCGAGCTTCTCCGCGTCCATGACCCGGAACTCGACGTTCTTCAGCCCGCGCGCCTTCGCGTTCGAGCGGGCGAGGTCGATCATGTTCTCGGCGAGGTCGATGCCGAGCACGCTTCCGCCGGGGCCGACGAGGGGGCCGATCGACATCGCGGGCTCGCCGGGGCCCGTCGCGACGTCGAGCACGCGCTCGCCCTGCTTCGGGGCGGCGTGGCGGAGGAGCTCCGGGTTGAACTTGTCGAGGGCGGCGAGGACGGGGCCGTAGCTCGCGGCGCTGTCGTTCCACGTGTCCCGCGTGTACTTCTTGTAGTACTCCTCGGAGTAGGTCCAAGTCATCGGGCCTGCACGCGGGTCGGGCCGGAAAAGGGTTGGCCCCCGTCGGGCGCGGCGACGATCGACCACCAAGGCACCAAGGACACCACGGCCTGGAGATCGGTCCGTTGGTGGCTCGGTCGGTAGTTGGCCGCGGGCCCGTCTGCGAGGCAAGGCATCCGTCGAAGACCGGAAGACCGAAAGACCAGAGTTCCAAGGAGTAGGTCTTCCGGTCTTCGCGTCTTCGACGAATGCCTGGCGCCGCCGTCCCCGGGCACGGCCTCAGCCACCGCGCGGGGCGCCTGGCCAAGTAGCGTTGGTGCCTTGGTGGTTGGATCGCCTGGCCGCCTGCAGCGACCTCGGAACGTCGGCGCGCTACCCTCGCCCCTTCCTCTTCTCCCACCCGGGCTTCGACCGCTTCTTGTCCGCCTTCTTGCGCGTCGCGAAGCGCGGCCGTTGCGAAGCGGGCGCGTCGGGGCGCAGCGCCGGCGGAGGCTCGATGCCGGGCAGGCGGAACATGCGCGGGCGCACCCCGGTGCCGCGGAGAGCTGCCTCGAACGCGGTCGCGTCCTTCTCCGTCACGAGCGAGAACACGCGGCCTGGACGTCCGGCGCGCGCCGTCCTTCCCGCGCGGTGCACGTACGCGTCCGGCTCCTCGGGCGCGTGGTGGTTCACGACGTGCGTGACCGCCGGGATGTCGAGCCCGCGGCCGGCGAGGTCCGTCGCGGCGAGCACGCGCACCTGCCCCGCGCGGAAGCGCGCGAGGACGTCCTCGCGCGAGGCCTGCGCGAGGTCGCCGTGGAGCGCCGACGCGCGGACGTCGTGGAGCGCGAGCCAGCTCCCGAGGTCGTCCGCGTCGGCGCGCGTGCGGCAGAACACGAGGCAGCTCTCCGGGTCCTCGAGCCGCAAGAGCTTGAGGAGCGCCTCGCGGCGCTGCGAGCTCGGCACGTCGATGCGGAAGTGCTCGGACGACTCGGGCACGGTCGGGCGGCCCTCGGGCCGCACGATGCGCGCGACGGGGAGGAACCGCCGGGCGAGGCGCTCGATCTCCGGCGGGACCGTCGCGCTGAACATCGCGACCTGACGACCTTTGGGGAGATCCGCGAGGATGCGCTCGACGTCCTTCATGAAGCCGAGGTCGAGCATGCGGTCGCATTCGTCGAGGACGGCGAAGCGCATCTCCGCGACGGGGAGCTTCCGCTCGCGGACGAAGTCCAGGAGACGGCCCGGGGTCGCGACCACGCACGTCGTCGCGGGGTCGCGCATCGCGGCGAGCTGAGGCTCCCACGCGACGCCTCCGTGGACGGCGACCGCGCGGAACGTCGAGCCGTGCGCGATGGCCTGGAGGTCGGACGCGACCTGCACCGCGAGCTCGCGCGTGGGCACGAGCACGAGCGCGCCGAGGCCGGGGCCCCGGGCGCGCTCGACGAGCCACATGCCGAACGCGCCCGTCTTGCCGGAGCCGGTCTCGGCCTCGGCGACGACGTCGCGCCCTGCCATGAGCTGCGGGAGCGAGGCGCGTTGGATCGGCGTGGGCACGCGCCAGCCGAGGCGGTGGACGGCCTGGAGCGTGGACTCGGAGAGGCCGAGTTGGTCGAAGCCGGACACGGGCTTCGCCAGGGGCGGCAGCCTTCTAAAGTTGCTGGCTCGGCGCCTAGGTTGTCTCCCGCCAGGATCACACGGAGGAACGGAGGGTCGGAGGAACGGAGGATCGTCTCCGATCCTTCGTTCCTCCGTTCCTCCGTGTTACAAAAGCGGGCGATAACCTCGCCGCGTCGCGAGGGCGGAGACTCCGCTCAATGCTCGTGCCCGTCATCGACCGGGCCCGACGCCCGGTGACCGCTGCCGAACACGTACGGCGCGCCGCCGATCATCGAATCCACCATGAACACGCTGTGCACGTCGCCGTACACGGGGCCTCCGTACTCGCCCCAGTAAGTGTCGCGGTCGGACGCCATCGTCGCGGCCCAGAGCAGGTCCGTTTGCGTCCCGGGTCCAGGGTTCCCGAGGAGCTCGAGCGGGACGTGGACCTCGACGATGCCCGGCGAGCCGGGGAGGATGCGACCCTCGACGTACGTCACCGCGCCGTCCTGGCACTCCTCCATGATGCAGCGCCCGGCGTAACCGTAGGTCTCGCCGCCCTCGTGGCGGTAGCCGATCTCCCAGACGTTCCCGCGCGCGACGCCGATCGCGACCGCGTAGTCGAAATCGCGCTCAGGTTCGCCCTGCAGCTGCGCGACCACGAACTCGACGACGAGGTCCGAACCTTCCTCGTGCATGTCGAACGCGACGAGGTCGAACGCGGCGGAGTCGTACGACGAGCCGCCTGCGTGCGTCATGCCGGGCGGGCTTGCGAGCAGCGGCGCGTCGGCCGCGGCGACGCGCGCGCTTGCGGGCTCGACGAACTCGAGCTCGAGCGGCTGCCCGTCCGTCATGTCCGTGATCGAGAACACGCCGACGCCGCCCGTGTGGTCGTGGATGTGCCGCGCGGGCGTGTGCATCGTGACGCCGGCGTGCCACATCGGGAACGCCTCGGTCTCCTCGTACCAGCCCGTGTACGCGGCCATGTGATGCGCGCCGAGGGGCGCGCCGTCCGCGGCCGCGTAGGCCTTCGGGACGCGGAAGGTGAGCTTCGCGGGAGCGCCGAGCTGGACATCGACCGGGATCGTGAAGGAGCACCAGGACCACTCGTTGCATTCGTCGGAGTACGATTCCGTGTACCCTTCGAGCATCGGGTGGCCGTCGTGGACCATCGCCGTGACCGAGGCGCTGCGACTGCAGCCGCTCTCCTCGTCCGGCGCCCAGCAGACGACGTACCAGGCCATGCGGTGCACGCCGTCGGGCCCCATCGCGTCGGACCAGTCGTTCAGCTCCGCGACGCTCATCGAGAAAGTGAGCTCCTCCGCGGTCTCGCCCTCGAAGGCGAGGCCGACGATGTCGAACCACGGACCGGGCGTCCCGACCTCGGGGACCGCCGTCGGCGCGTCGAGGCACTTGCCGAGCACGAAGTAGCCTGCGACGCACCCCGCGACGCGTGTGGCCCAACCCGCGCCCGTGTCGGTCGCGTCCCCGGCGGGGTCCTCGAAGACCGCGGGAGCGGCGTAGCTCACCGGCGGCGCGGAGGCGGCCGCCACCGGGGCCTGCGGAGGCGCGAGGGTCGGCAGGAGGATCGCGGCGGCGACGAGCGTGGCGGCCACGACGACGGTCCCGGCGACGAGGAGGGTCTTCGCCATCCGATCAGCGGGAGCGATGACGGAGCGGGGCGTATCGTGCGTTGGCTCTGGACGCGTCCCTCACACCCCGACCAAGCCGCGCGCAAGAATGCTTTATACGCTCCAGCGGGTCGGGAGCCCGATGCGCCGCACGGCCGCCCTGCTCGCGTTCCTCGTCGCGGCCTCCGCGCTCCTCGCGGGCTGCCTCGGTGGTCCGGACGCGGGCGACGCCGCGGTCGAACCGGCGAACACGACGGTCCAGATCGACGAGGACCGGCCCGAGGCGACGTTCGGCGACGTGGCGACGGGCCCGTCCGCCGCGCCGGACGCGGCCGCGACCCTCGAGGCGCCGCCGCAGCTGGAGATCGGCGAATGGTGGCGCGTCAAGTTCAGCTCGCCCCTCACGGGCGAGACCGCCGAGTACGTGCGCGTTGTGGCCGACGTCCAGGGCGACGTCTACGTCGTCGGCATGCCGCACGAGGGGTGGTACAAGGAGGCCGTCCTCTACCACACCCCAGGCTTCGGCGACGTGAACAAGGACCTCTCGTACTTCACGCACGACGAGATCTTCCAGCCGATCCGCTTCCCCATCGTGGACGGCGACACGTGGGAGACGACGTTCTCCGGAAGTCCTCCGCTCACGGCGGAGACGAAGCTGAACGGCGACGGCACCGCGACCATCACGTTCACCGGCCCCTCGCTCACGGGCGGGACGACCACGGCGCTCGAGGCCGTGTACGACCCGAGCATCCACGAGATCTGCTCGTTCAACCACTTCACCGCGCAGTTCGAGGTCGTGGACCACGGCTACGGCTTCGAGGGATGGATCACGATCCCGCGCGGCGAAGACCTCGTGTTCTTCCACGGGCGCATCGGGCCCGCCCTCGACATCGGGCTCCAACCGGCGCTCCCGACGGAGACGGTGAACGTATCGGGCGGGTTCAACCGCCTGAGCTTCTTCCTCTCGGCCGGAGGTCTCGTCGGGCCGACGACGTCCGCCTCCCCGGGCGTGTTCCGCGAGACCGCCGTCGCGCCCGACGGCACGAAGTTCGAGTCGCTCGTGCTTCCCGGCCAGCCCCGCACCTTCGACATGTACGAGTTCCCGGATCCCGACGGCGACTGGCAGCTCGAGCACCTCGTCGCGGGCGCCGGTGCGGCGTTCATCGAAGGCATCGCGTACCACCAGTACGACATCCGGCTCCCGGACGGCGCGCGGCGGTCCGACCACTCGCACGAAGTCATCCGTTGACCTCATGCGGTCGCCGGAGCGGCCGCGATGACGCGATCGGGGACAGGACTCGATCCCGTCGCGTCATCGCGTAGTCGCGTAATCGTGGCTTGACGGGCTCGTCGTGTGAAAACCTATTTAAGGACATATGTCCCAATACAAGGACATGCGTCCCGAATCCTGGGTTGAAGAGGTCTTCGGAAGCAGAGGCAAGGTCCGCCTCCTCCGCGTCCTGGCGCGTGACTCCGGTCGCCGCTGGACGGAGCGCGAACTGGCCGGAGCCGCCGGGATCAGCGCGAACGCGGCGAACCTCGCGCTTCGAGACCTCAGGGACGGCGGCATCCTGACCTTCGAGAAGGCAGGGCGGTCTCACCTCGTGTCGCTCCGGGCCGACCTCACGCTCTCCAGGACCCTCAGCGACTTCTTCCGTGCGGAGCGGGAGACGCTTGTCGAACTCGAGCGCGCGATCGCCTTCGCCGTCCCTCCGCACACCGCCGCATACCTCTTCGGCAGCACGCATCGTGGGACGGCCCACAAGGAGAGCGACGTCGACGTGCTCGTCGCATGTGCTACGCCGGAGGCCACTGACGAGGCGATCGCGAGGATCACCCGAGCCATCGGCCGGATCCTTCCCATTCCGCTTGAGATCGTCGGCGTCGATCGTTCCTCGCTTCGACGCCCCGGCACACGTCGATTGGCGATCGCATTGGCGCGGGACGGAAAGCCCTTGACGGCGACCCTCTTGGAGGAGTTCATCTGACCGGCCGTGGGGACAGGACGAAGGCCGAGCCGAGGAGCCGCGCCCGGATGTACTGGCAGAAGTCGTCCAAGTACCAGAAGGCAGCGCGCGAGAACCTGGGCAACGGGCACGACGATCCAGCCGCAGCGAACGCGGTGAATGCCGTCATCAACGCTGTCGACGCCGTCTGCGTCCATTACCTCGGCCTCCGCGCGGCAGGCGGAGCCCATCATGAGGCCCTCGCCATCCTTGCTACGACGGGGCTCCCGCAGGACACCCGTGCGGCCCTCGAGCGACACCTGAGCCGGCTGCTTGGCATGAAGAACCTCGCGCAGTACGAGGGGCGTCTCGTGACCGTCGCTGAGGCCCGCGCCGCCGTCGAACACATGGACCGGGCCGTCGGAGCGCTTGCGGCATGGGCTTCGGCGAATGGCTTCTGAAGGTCCCCGAGGGGCTCAGCTGCTCCGCAGCATCGCCACGACCGCGTCCCCGCACTCGCTCGTGCTCGCCGACCCGCCGAGGTCGTACGTGACCGCCTTGCCCTCCGCGAGCACGCCCGCGACCGCGCGCTCGACCGCCTGGCTCGCCTCGGCGAGCCGCGCGTCGTCGTGCCTTTGCGCGAGCCAGTCGAGCAGCATGTGCACGCTGAGGAACGTCGCGACCGGGTTGACGACGTTCTGCCCTGCGTGCTTCGGCGCGGAGCCGTGGATGGGCTCGAACATCGCGTGGTTGTCCCCGACGTTCCCGCTCGCGGCCATGCCCATGCCGCCCTGCAGGACCGCGGCGAGGTCGGTCGCGATGTCGCCGAACATGTTGGTCGTGACCGCGACGTCGTAGGCCTCGGGCGAGCGGAGGATCCACTGCGTGAACGCGTCGATGTAGGCGTAGTCGCGCTCGATGGTCGGGTACCCTCTCGCGACCTCGTCGTAGACCTGCCGGAAGAACTGCGAGCCGCGCAGCACGTTGCTCTTGTCGATGCACGTGACGCGTCGTTTGCCGTCCTTCGGCGCGCCGTTGCGGCGCTTCGCGACCTCGAAGGCGAAGCGGACGACGCGCTCGGACCCCTTGCGCGTGATGACGGTCGTGTCCGTCGTGACCTCCGTCGAGCCCCCGCGCGTGAGGGCGCCGCGGGCCGGCGTGTACTCGCCCTCGGTGTTCTCGCGGACGATGACGAGGTCCACCTTCGAAGGGTCCCAGACGTCGAGGAACCGGTCGTGGATCTTGTGGCGCACGCCGGGGTAGAGCTTCGTCGGGCGCACGTTCGCGTAGAGGTCGAGGCCGAAGCGGAGACCGAAGACGATGCCCGCGCCGGCGATGTCGCCGCTCGGCAGCACTGCGCCGGGCCAGCCGACGGCGCCGAGGAGGATCGCGTCCGCTTCCTCGCGGCAGAACTGGAACGCGTCCGGCTCCCATTCCTGGCCGGTCTTGAGCCAATGCTGCGCGCCGCACGGGTACTCCTGGAGGTCGAGCTGCACGCCGAACCGCGCCTGGACCGCCTCGAGGGCGCGGCGGCCCTCGCGCACGACCTCGGGCCCCGTGCCGTCGCCCGGCAGGAGCGCGATCTTGTAGCGGGCCTTCGACATGGCCGGCGGGAAGCCGGCAGGCGATATGAGCCTATGGGGAGAGCGACCGCACCGTGACCGCGGGCGCGGCGACGTAGAGGACGCCGGCCGCTCCGCGCTCGCCTGCGAGCGTCGCGAGCATGCTCCCCGCGGACGCCTCGAACGTGCCGCTCGAGGGCCGCGCGAGCGCGAACTCGCCCTCGAACGTCACGACGCGGGCCTCGGCGAGCGGCCCGTGGTAGATGTAGGTCTTCGTGCCCGCGGGGGCTGCGCTCGCAGGGTCGTACGTGCCGCGGCCGCGGTACGTCTCCTCGTCCGTCGTCCAGACCTGGTCGAACACGACGGGGCCGCCGACGGGGGCGCGCTCGCTCTGGCGCGCGACGACGCCGCTCGTGACGTTCCACCCGATGCCGGCGAAGGCGTCGCCCACCGCGTCGTCCGAATGCACGAGCTTGAACTCGTACGCGTAGAGGCTGCCGCCTTCCGGCGCGCCTTCGGGCGGCTCGACGACGATGACGAATTCGCCGAGGTGGAAGAGCGCGCGCGAGGTCGCGCCGCCGACGGTGAGGTTGCCTTCGGCGCAATCCATGTTCGCGGCGAGGAACAGCGCTTGCCCGGACGCGACCGGGATGCCGAGCACGACCCCCGCGTCCGAAGCGACGTATCCCTCGGGCAGCAGCGCCTGCACGGCCGCGAGGTCTGCGGGGACCGCGACGACGACCTCGCGGCAATCGGTGCCGCTCAGCGTGAACCCCGCCGGCGCTTCAGGCGTCGCCTCGGGCGTCGGTGCGGCGCACCCTGCGAGGAGCAGCACGACCGCGAGCTTCCGGAGCACGGACCCGCAGACGGTGTCGGACGGGTGAAGGTATCGACGCCCGCGGCCCCGGATGCGCCGGCCTTCGCGGGGTCACCCGCTCATGCGCTGCGAGAGGGCCGCGTCCCCGAAGACCTGGAGGCCGCTCGCCCAGCGGAACTCCTCGCTGAAGGTCAGGAAGGTGGGACCGTTGCGGAGCGTCACGAAGTGCTCGACGCGCTCGCCCGCGCAATCGTTCACGGCGTAGATCTTGTGCGCGCCGTTCACGAACGTCCGCACGCCTGGCGCCCAGCCGCCGCACGGGAGCGCAGGCGCGCCCGCGGCGTCCGAGGTGGCGCCGGAGTTCGCGGCCATCTGGGCGCACACCGGGTCGGAGCGGTCGGTGGGCGTCCAGGTCTCCGTGAGTGTGAACGAGGCGCCGTCGTCCGTGAACGCGACGACGAGCTCGGCGTCGCAGGTCGCTCCGAGAGAGTCTCGCGCGGTCGCGGGGCCGAGGGCGAAGACCGTGAGGGCTCCGTCGTCCTCGGCGACCACGAACGCCGGGAGCGCGACGAGCGCGCCGAGAAGGAAGAGCCGCCGCATGCGCCTCGTTCCTGCGACCGTTTGCCGCGACATAAGCGCTACGGAACCGGGATAGGACGGGTCAACGTCCCGCCCGTGCGCGGGCGACCTCGACGAGGACCGTCGCGAGGATGATCGAGGCGCCGGCTGCGAACACGGCGAGCACAGGGACGATGCGGGAAGGCGCAGGCACGGATCCGGACGTGGCGACCGAGCGGGCCCTGTCGGGAGGACGGGCGTCGGACGCTGCGGCTGCATCGGAGGCGCCCGCGTCGAGCGCCGGGTCCGTTCCGAGGTCGTCCTCGAGGGGGTCGCCCGAGAGGTCGCCCGCCGCATCGTCGGCGTTCGTCCGCTCGTCCTCGTCTTCTTCTTCTTCTTCTTCTTCTTCGTCGTCCGGCGCCGGGTCCTCCGTGGGGTCCTCATCGCCGGCGGGGTCCGCGAGGGGGTCGTCGTCGCCGAGGCCGAGCTCGTCCGGGAGGGGCGGCGTCGCCTTCGGCGGCGCGGTATCGAGGTGCGGGACCTCGGGGAGGTCGCCCGCGTCGCCGAGCGGAGTCGGGTCCGTGAGGTCCCCGGGGTCGGCCGCGCCCGTGAGGTCCTCGATGGGGGCCTCCGACGCGACCGCTGCGGGCAAGGCCAGGCTGGCCGCGAGCACGATAACGAACCGGAACCCGGTCACTATGTCATCCTCGGTGAGGGGGTGTACATATACGCATCTGGCGAGACGGGTCCTTACAAGGGGCTCGCGCTATAAGCCGCCAGACGGTCGTCCGGCCCCCGTGCTCGTGCCGGAGCGCCCACGGCTCTTCGTGCTCTACGGGCTCGTGTTCCTCTACACCGCGGCCATGGGCCTGGCGATGCCGCTCGTCCCGCAGTTCCTGCGGGTCGAGTTCGGGGCCGGCCCTCTCGTGATCGGCCTCGTCGCGGCCGTGTACGGCGCGCTCCAGGTCTTCGCGAGGGTCCCGCTCGGCGCGTGGGCGGACCGCGCCGGCCGCCGCACCGCGGTGCTCGTGGCGTTCCTCTCGACGATCGCAGGCGGCGCCTTCTTCGTCGCGGCGCCATCGGTCGCGTGGATCATCCCGGGGCAGGTCCTGTTCGCGCTCAGCTCGAGCGCGTTCTGGGTCGCGGCGAACGCGTACGTCGTCGACGTGCTGCCTCCGGAGCGCGTCCCACGCGCGATGACGCACTACAGCGTCGCGATGGGCCTCGGCTTCCTCGTGGGTCCGCCGCTTGGAGGGCTCGCGGACGTGTTCGGGTTCCGCGCGGCGCTCGCCGCGTTCCCTGTGATCGGGCTTCTCGGCGCCGTCCTCTCGTTCGCGCTCCTCGACACGGGTCGCTCGGCGCGTCGTGTGCCGATGGGGCAGGCCTACCGCGAGGCCGCGGGCCTGCTCCGCGAGCCCGTCCTACTCTTCTCGACGGCCGGGACCTTCACGTTCGCGATCCTCATCGGCTCCATGTCGACGTTCCTCCCCGTGCACCTTCGGGCCCTCTCGTACACCGCCGCCGCCATCGGCGTCGTTTTCACGCTGCGCGAGGGCGCTGCGCTCGCGTTCCGCCTCGGGTTCGCGCGGTTCCTGACGAACGAGCGCGCCGCGGTGTCGATGCTCGCGGGCATCCTGCTCGCGGCGGTCGCGACCGCGGCGCTCCCGCTCGCGGACACCATCGTGGGGATCGCCGTGCTCTCCGTCGTCGCCGGCGTCGGCATCGGCGCGATCATCCCCGCGAACCTGACGCTCATCGCCTCGGCCGCGCCCCCGGACCGACGCAGCCTCGCGATGGGCCTCTACGGCACGGCGCTCGGCGTGGGGACCTCCGTCTCGCCTCCGGCCCTCGGATGGCTCGCGGAGCGCTATGGCCTAGCGTGGGCGTTCGTCGGAGCCGGCGTGGTCGGGGCCGGGCTCGTCGTCGTCCTCGCGGTGCGGCTCCGGTCCGTCGTCTTCGGGAGGGCGACCGGCACCCCGCCGCTCGAAGAGGCCATATGAAGGGGGCTATGAGCCTACCGCGCAACGCTTACGACATCGAGCCGCCGGGTGACTGCCATGCAGTCTCGTCCTTCGGCCCAG